>JADGBV010000529.1 GCA_015231345.1 Planctomycetota bacterium | reverse complement strand
GGTATGCGTTCCCAAGGACCTCGAGAAATATTGATGGCGAAAATTACGCACATCGCTGATAAATATTGTCGCTCCCAAGGAATTGGTTATGTGAGCGATTTATGTGATGTGGAAATATCTCAAGAAGAATACGACGATATTGACTTAAACCCGGAATTTTTTGAGGAAAACAAGGAGCTTATCATCGAAAATATCGAGAAAGCTCGCGTTTTTATCTCTTAGTTTCTACGCTTTTTTAAAAGTTTAGCCTTTATAAGTTTATCGTTTTTTTCCTAAGGCTCCCGTAGGACACTCTTCTTTAAGATCTTGCCATTTTTTGTAATCCACTTCGGCAAGGTCATGGCCAAAAGCAGGACGGACTTTGGTATCAAAGCCTCGGCCTTCAAAGGCGAGGGCCTGAGTCTTATCGACTTCAGTACTGTGCCTGACGCAACGTCCACATAAAATACATTTGCCCGTATCTTGTTCGACCTCGTTTAAGCTTGAGTCAAGATTCGTCTCCCTTCGTTCCCCTTTAAATCGTTCGGGATCAGCGCCATAGTCTTGAGCGTAGCGGCGTAGATCGCAATCATCAATTGCGCTGCAGCCACACTCCAGACAACGCTGAGCTTCTTCAATGGCTTGAGCACGGGTGAAACCTAGTTCGATTTCATCAAAACTTTTGCGGCAATCTTCATGGGAAAGGGATGGCATACTTGTCCTAGGGGAATAACTCACACCTGGGAAGTTTTCAGGGGTTAGTTCATCGAGGCGACCTTTAATGACAGTGAATGGCTCGTTAGTTGGAGTCACTTTCTGCCCTGCTAGGTATTTACAGATATTTTCAGCGGCTCTTTTGCCTGCACCGACTGCTCTTACGGCGATATCTGCGCCGGTAATGCAATCTCCACCAGCAAATACGCCTTCAACGGGAGTTTCTAAGGTGTCGGGGTCGGCATTGATGCGCCAGCCATCGTCGATGAGATCTTTGTTTTCTTCGACGGGTGTTAGGTCAATTCTTTGGCCAATAGCACTAATAATCGTGCTGGCTTTTATTTGAAATTCAGAACCTTCGACTGGAACAGGGCGACGCCTGCCACTTTCATCAGGTTGGCCTAATTCCATTTTAATGCAACTGAGCTCCACAGTATTTTCGTCGATTCTTTTCAAACTTTGTGGTGCAGAGAGAAACTGCATATCAACACCTTCTTCTATGGCTTCTTCAATTTCAAAAGATTCAGCTGGCATTTCATCGCGGGTCCTCCTGTAAAGAATAGTGACCTTGGCTCCGAGTCGAATGGAGGTTCTGGCTGCATCGATGGCTGTGTTTCCGCCGCCAATGACGAGTACATTTTTGCCGATATTCACTTTGATGCCATTGGAGACTTTCTCTAAAAAGTCAATGCCGGAAGTGACTGTATTGTCGCTTTCTCCTTCTGTGCGCATGCTACTGCTTAATTGAGCGCCAATGCCAATGAATATGGATTCAAAACCATCTGCTTTTAGAGACTTAATCGTGAAGTCTTTTCCTAGGCAGCTATTGTACTGAATTTTTGTGCCAATATCGGTGACTTCTTTCACTTCTTTGGCGAGAAATTCTCTTGGTAAACGGTAAGCGGGGATTCCCCATCTTAACATACCGCCAGCTTCGGCTTTCGCTTCGAATATGGTGACATCGTGGCCAACGAGGCGTAGGTAATAAGCTGCAGAGAGTCCCGCTGGACCAGCACCAATAATGGCAACTTTTCGGCCGGTATCTGGAGAACATTCAGGCGTGATGCGTGCACCATCTTCGCGGGCATAATCGTCAGAAGCTCTTTTCATTTGGCAAATAGCCAGCGGATCTTCCAGGACGGAGCGACGGCATTGGCTTTCGCAGGGGCGTGGGCATATGCGGCCTAATGAACCTGGAAGAGCCAAGGTCTCACGGATAATTTTAGAGGCGCCAGGAAAATCCCCTTTGCCAACTTGTTTCATAAAACCTTGAATATCACAGCCTCCAGGGCATGCTTGCTTGCATGGAGCCACGCAATCTCCGCAGTGGTCTGAAAGGAGTAACTCTAGGCAAAGCTTGCGGTTTTTTCGAACTTCTTCACTGCTGGACTCTATAACCATGCCTTCTGTGATTTTAGTGCTGCAAGAGGGAAGGTATGACCTAGCCCCTTCGACTTTTACAGAACAAACAAAGCAAGAGCCAAATGGCTTAAGTTGCTCGGAATGGCAAAGAGTGGGAACTTCTTGCCCTTGAGATCTTATGGCTTCAAGAATCGTGCTGTTTGCTGGCGCTTGAACTTTTTCGCCATCTATAGTGATGTTGATTTGACTCATGGTGACCTCAGAATATTTCTATAGCATCAAAGTTACAAACAGCATAGCAGGCGCCGCAGCGCGTGCAGGTATCTTCGTTTAAGATATGGACTTCTTTCTTCTCTCCAGTAATACATCCCACTGGGCAGACCGTGGCGCAAACCGTACAGCCGGTACAAGCTTCAGCAGTAATATCAAAGGTAATGAGGGA
>JADGBV010000528.1 GCA_015231345.1 Planctomycetota bacterium | reverse complement strand
CCTTGTTTCTGCAGGGATGGAAGATGCTGAGTGTATTAAAGAATTTCTGGAGCCATCTTTTGAAAGCTGGACGAGTTTAAAGTCCTTCCCCTCATTAATTAAAGGGAGCCAGGTCTTATTTGAGGCCATAAAAAGCAAAAAGAAAATTTGTATCCATGGTGATTTCGATACGGATGGCGTGTGCGCTACAGTCATACTCAGGGAGTTTTTTAAGGCGATACATGCCCCTTGCCTGTGTTTAATTCCTACTCGCGAAGAAGGGCATGGCATCAGTGAAGCGACAGTCAAGCGCGCTCATGCTTTGGGCGCTGAACTTATCGTCAGTGTGGACTGCGGTATTACGGCAGTGGAAGAAGCGAAAATGATGAAATCATTAGGCATGGAGCTTGTGATTACGGATCATCATATTCCTGATGAAGAACTCCCAGAGGCTTTAGCCATCACAAATCCTTTTATCGATGGTGACGACTCATTTAAAGTTTTGAGTGGTGCAGGCGTGAGTTTGAAGCTAGCTTTAGAGTGCGCACGTTTATTTCCTCCGACCCGGGTTCAAACTGAGGGATTTCAGGGTTTTATCCATATGGGCACAGCTTTAGCGGCCATCGCCACTATTGGTGATGTGGTTCCTCTCGTCGGTTACAACCGCTCTTTGCTATCAAAGGCCCTTCCTCTATTAAATGATGTGAAGAACCCAGGTTTGCAGGCTCTTTTGAAAATATGCCACCTGAATCATGGTATCAAATCTGAGGATTTAGCTTTTCAACTGATCCCTCGCCTCAATGCCGCTCAGCGCATGGAGCAAGGTGAACTTGTCTGGGAGTTATTGGCAAGTGAAGATGATGCTGAAGCGATGGCTTTAGCTCGGAAGCTCAACGACTTAAATGAAAAACGCAAAGAATTACAGCAACGCCTTTCGCGAAGAATTCTGGATGAGCTCAGTGCGCGCTATGGTCAAGAGGATCCTCCGAGCGCCATTGTCGTTGAGGGGTATGATTGGCTTGAGGGGCTTTCTGGGCTTATTGCCTCTAAAGTTTGCGAGACTTATGGGCGCCCTGCTTTGGTGGTCCTTATAAAAGAGGGCTTAGGGCAGGGAAGTTGCCGAGCTCCCCTTGGTTATCATCTGAAAGAAGCTCTCGACGAATGTGCTGAACTTCTGGTTTCGTATGGTGGACATGCTCAAGCTGCAGGTTTTCGCATTCATGAGTCTAAGCTCGCGGATTTTAAAGAAAAAATAGCCGCAGTCATGACTGATCAGATTCAAAATAAACAACTCACGGACTCTTTGAATCCAAAATTGCAGATCGTTGCTGAAATCCCGTGGCCACAAGTGAACCGAAGCCTTTATGAGGAATTAGGAAAACTGGAGCCCTTTGGGGAGGCGAATCGCAAACCCCTATTTGCAACACGCGGTTTACTTATTGATGGTAACCCTCGCTATATTGGCAAAGATAAAAATCATATCATTGTGAGCCTTTTTAAGCCGGGCCAAGAAAGCGTCGATGCTATTGGTTTTGGAATGGCTAAGGTTTTAAAGTCATTAGACCTTCATTCAAAAATAGACATTTGCTATACAATCGGCCTTTCTAGGTACAACAATAAAGTGCAATTGCAAATAGAAGGGATGAGAATGAGTCGGGTAGAAATGGCAGGTCGCGTATGAAAGCTCAAGGCTATGCTCTTATAGATAGCGGATTAGGGCGAAAACTAGAGCGTTTTGGCGACTATATCATCGACCGCCCATGTGCTCAGGCTATTTGGAAACCCACTTTGCCGAAAGCATCTTGGCAAAAAGCTCATGCCATTTTTAAGCGTTTAACGGAAAAAAGTGGCAAATGGGTTTATCATAAACCTTTGCCCGAAAACTGGAGTATTGATGTGGCTCATTTCCGCATGAAAATTTCGCCAACGCCTTTTGGGCACTTGGGTATTTTTCCTGAACAAGTGGAGTCATGGCAATGGCTCGGCAAGAGAGTTTCTGAAATAAAAACAGAGCAGGCGAGGGTGCTTAATCTCTTTGCTTACTCTGGAGGCTCTACACTTGCCTGCGCAAAAAGTGGGGCGCAAACCTGTCACTTAGATGCTTCGAGGCCTATGGTTAGCTGGGATAAGGAAAATGCTCAGTTAAGTAGCTTAAAAGATGAAAGCGTTATTTGGATGATTGACGATGTGGGTAAGTTTCTTCAGCGTGAGATTCGCAGAGGCAGACAATACGAAGGTGTTATTCTCGACCCTCCCAGTTTTGGTCGTGGTCCCAAAAAAGAAATATTCAAAATCGAAAATGAACTTGTGAATATGCTAAGGAATTGCCGGAAACTGCTTTCTGCGAATGCAGATTTCGTTTTGCTCTCTTGTCATACTCCGGGTATTACGGCTTTGGTTCTCAGGCATATGCTGGGACAAGCTTTGGAAGGGCTGGGCGGGACATTTCAAGCTGGAGAAATGACTTGTAAAGGTGAGAAGGGCGTGTTGGAGCTCCCTTCTGGGGTTTATTGCCGCTGGCAGAAAAACTAACTTAAAAGTCT
>JADGBV010000527.1 GCA_015231345.1 Planctomycetota bacterium | reverse complement strand
TAAATTTCTTTTTTATTTATTTCAACCCCCGTTGGGTTGCCTGGGGTGTTCAAGACATGCACCTTGCTTTTGGAGGTGATGTGTGGCTCTAAAACTTCTGCTGTGCATTTAAAGTGAGGGTATGTTTCTATGTACTTAGACTGAGCATCCAAAAAATTTGCCAGCTGTTTGTACATGAGAAAGTAAGGGTCCGTAATGAGGACTTCGTCGCCGGGGTTGAGTAGGGTGCTGAAAGCGAGAAAAAGGCCTCCCGATACACCACTGGTTACGATTAAATCTTCGTACTTGAGGCTGCGTTCATTGTTGTGAAACTCAATCGCTTCGATAAGAGGGGTGATTCCCTGTGTCGGAGTATAACTGTTATGATCTGCCTGGATGGCTTCGATGGAAGCTTGTTTGACCCTCTCTGGGACGGGGAAGTGAGGCTGACCTATGCTAAAATTAATGGGGTTTTCAAGTTTTTTAGCAAGGTCGAAAACTTTGCGAATACCGGATACATTGAGTTTTTGGACGCGGTCAGCGATCATTTTATAAGTATAGTGTCAGGGGTAGCGAGAGTACTGGGTGAGGCCATGAGTTTCTTCTAAGCCAAGCATGATGTTCATGACTTGCACGGCATTACCCGACTGGCCTTTTTGTAGGTTATCAATAACAGATGTGATGACAATGCTGTGGTTTCTTTCAACATAGTTGACCGATAGACGACATTGGTTTGAACCTCTTGCATGGATGAGTTCATTGAGTGCTTCACCTTGGTAATGGACAAAAGGTGACTGAGCATAAGCCTTTGTGAAAGCCTCATTTACTTGAGAGAATTCAACATTCTTGTCAAGTTTGCAATAACAAGTGCTTAAAATGCCCCTCACTGCAGGTATAACATGTGGCGTAAAGCTCACCACGACCTCTTTCTCAGTCCAAAGACTAAGGTGTTTTTCGATTTCGAAAAGGTGTTGATGCTTGCCCACTTTGTAGGCATAGGAATTGCCATCGGCAGCTGGGAAATGAAAGAGGGCTTTGGGCTTTTTGCCTGCGCCACTAATGCCGGTTTTCACATCAAGGACAATTGAGTCGGTATCAATGAGGCTGGGTTGTGAAACTGGGTATAAAGCCAAAAGACAACTAATGGCCATGCAGCCAGGGTTGCCTACAACCTGAGCCATTTTCAATGCTTCCCTATTCCATTCAGGACTGCCATAAACGCAATCATTCAGAAGCTCTGGGCAGGCATGCTCAGTTTTTCCTTGCTGCCAGGCAGAGTAGTCTTCGTAAGTTTTGGGGTTATTAAAACGAAAATCACCACTGAAGTCAATGATTCGATAACCACACTTTAGGTAACGAGAGGCAATTTTTTGTCCAACGCCATCCGGAGTCGAAAAGAAGACGAAATCCCCGCGCCCTTCGGGCTCGAAGGTCTCAGCGTGTTCGATCTCTTGATCCATCATCCCTCTTAGATGAGGGTAGAGTTTGAAGTAAGCTTCGCCTGCGCCTTCACGACTGACAAGCGCCGATATTTCCACACCGGGGTGGTTGAGGAGGTTCTCCACGAGGCCAACCCCGCCGTAACCTCCCGCACCATAAATAACGACTCGGACTTTTGAGCTCATAAATATTATTTAAAATCGATTAACTCTACATCAAAAACGAGAAAAGCATTCGGTGGGATGACTCCACCAGCACCAGCGCTTCCATAGCCTAATTCTGGAGGGATAATCAAAGTTCGCTTTTCTCCTTTAGTCATATCAAGGAAGGCTTCGTCCCAGCCTTGAATCACACGTTGGTTACCAACAGGGAAATCGAAAGGTTGATTTCTATCGACGGAGCTGTCAAATTTAGTGCCATCGAGTAGGTAGCCTGTATAATGAGCTGTGACTTGTTGTCCTGCAGTAGGTTTTTCTTGGTCTTTTCCAGCTTCTGTTACGACATAGCGTAGGCCGGATTCTGTTTGTTGAGCTTCTGGCCATCTTTCCTTAATGGACGCTAGGTCAGTTGCTTGTGCATCTTCCATAGCTTTCTTTTTGCCTTCATTGGCTGCATTTTGTAAAGCATCAAAAGACTCAGTTGACGCCTGAAAAGCTTGCGCTTTTTCGCCCACTCGTTTGATTTCGAGCGATTCGATGACATCGCCTTGTTGTATGCTATTGACCACATCCATTCCTTCGATAACCGCGCCAAACACACTGTGTTTGCCATCGAGCCAAGGAGTGGCTACGTGGGTGATGAAAAATTGGCTTCCATTGGTGCCAGGTCCGGCATTTGCCATTGAAAGTATGCCTGGTTTGTCGTGTTGAAGCTCGGCGACAAATTCATCATCAAAATTATAACCAGGGCCACCTCGACCACTTCCTTCAGGGTCACCGCCTTGAACCATAAAATCGCTAATAACACGGTGAAAAACGAGGCCATCATAATAAGGCTCATTCTCCCCTTTAGCTTGGTTTTTGATTTTACCTTCAGCTAAACCAACAAAATTAGTTACGGTGACAGGTGTTTTCTCGAATTCTAGCGAGATGGTAATCGTCCCTTTATTCG
>JADGBV010000526.1 GCA_015231345.1 Planctomycetota bacterium | reverse complement strand
CGTTGTCCGTAATAAAGCAGCTGGTGGCGCCCAAGTGAATGATGCCAGCAGCTTCGGGAGCGACGTCGCCATAAGCTTTAACATGGGCCATCACATCGTGGCGTAAGCTACTTTCGTATTGCGCCACATTATCGTAATCGATATTGTGGATGTTGTCTTCTAATGCCTTAACTTGTTCTTCTGTAATGGAAAGTCCGCTTATCCTTTCTTCATCGGCTAAGGCAGTCCATAGCTTTCTCCAGGTGCCATAGCGGCTGTTATTGGAAAATATATGCACCATATCTCTGGATGCATAGCGGCTAACCAAAGGATTGGAGAAGGTATCGTTATCACTCATAGTTTATTTTAAAGAAAAGTTTTTTCCCAGATATTCTCGTCGGGCTATTTCACTGCTGGCAATATCTTCGGCGGTGCCGGAGACGAGTATATTGCCATTTTGTATAATGTAGGCTCTGTCTGTGATATGAAGAGTGGCGGGAACATTGTGGTCGGTTATTAATAAGCCTAAACCGTCCGCCTTGAGAATTCGTACGATGTTTTGAATATCCTCAACCACGAGTGGGTCCACACCAGCGAAGGGCTCATCAAGTAAGATAAGTTTGGGTTGAGTAATAAGGGCGCGGGTGATTTCTAGCCTTCTTCTAAGTCCGCCACTTAGTTTGGAAGAAAGAGTGTTGACATGTTCGCTTAGCCCTAGTTTTTCGAGGAGCATTTCAAGCTTTTCCTTACGTTTTTTGCGGTCTTTTTCGTAAAATTCAAGAATGGCTAATAAATTATCACGGACATTGAGGCCATCGAAAATAGAGGGTTCTTGAGCCAGGTAGCCCATGCCTAAACGTGACCTCTTGTACATGGGCATGTTTGTGACTTCTTCGCCGGCAAAGAAAACTTTTCCACTGGAAGGCTGAATGCGCCCGACGATCATTTTAAAGGATGTGGTTTTACCCGCCCCATTAGGGCCAAGGAGACCTACGACTTCACCAGGGTTGACCTCGATGGAAACACCATCAACAACGGTTTTTGTGCCGTATTGCTTGACTAAATCCTTTGCCTGAAGTAAACTCATGCTTATGGATCACGAGCAAAGAGTTGACTTATCCAAGAAGGGAGCTGGAAACGCTTTTTTTTGCCGACCTTCTGCAAAGCTTCAGGGATGCTTAAGTTCTTTTTTGTTGGGTGCTTAAAGGCAAAGTCATCAGGTAAAACTGCGCTGTTTTTGCAACGACGGCATTCATACCGATAGCCCTGAGCATCTATAATGATTTGCTCAGGAACAAGACTCACCTTTTGCCCACATCCTGAGCAAGTTAATATTCCAAAGTACGACAATTTTCCCCGTGATACAATTTTGTTCCGGATTTAAAGGGAAAATTCGTCTTGTCAATGTGAGCTTTTGAGAAGCACAATACATGCACTTTTCATTTACGACTTGTCCTCGTGGCAAAATCGTTTCAATGTCCCTTGAAATAATCTAAAAAAAACGTATTTACCGCCACGCTAATTATGTATCAAGACCAGACTTCCAAAAAACTTATTGATATCATGGGTAACCTCACCTTGGATGCCTACCAAAAAGCATTAGGCATGCTCCAAGTGATGCAGGAAGTTGCACCTGATAAGCAGCCAGATTATTACCGCGTTATCATGGAGTGCTATGGTTTGGCACCGCGACATGAAAGCCCAAGCGAGGTGGAGAAAGTGAACGAAGCTCTTATAGAGCGGGTAGAAAAAGCAGCTCAGGGTAAAGTGGATTATCAGGTCAAAGGTTGGTTTGAGGTTAATGCCGACCGCCCTGTGGAAAAAAATATTGTCGAAATGTGCTACTTCTTGGAAGAATGGACTGATGTCTACGAAAAGGCGGTGGTGCTTAAGTTAATATTGGCCACATCCTTTGTGCCCATTCCCACGAATTATTTTAGTCGATATACCGATGAAGGCAGTGATTCGCTGTTAATACGTGAACACGCTTCAAGTTATATCAAAATGCGTCAGCTTTTAAACCTAAAAGTGGGGCCCACGACTCGCGGGTCTTTGCTCTTGGATTTTTTGAACGAGGTGAGCGAAGAAGGTCCAGGTCGCGCCATTATTGTAGGGGCTTTTATTGAAGAGTTGTTGCGCAGGCTTCGTAAGCAAACCCAGCCTCCCGCTCAAGCTCAAGGAGCTCCACCAGTCAACCCTCTTGCTGGCACGGGCTTTGATTTCAATATGGATCCAAGCCAAATGCAGGATATGATGCAAAAAATGCAGAGTATTTTGCCACCAGATGTTTTAGAGCAGTTAAGGAAACTTTTTGGGGGTGAGGGAGGCTTCGACCGCTAGCCATTTCCAATGTACAGCTATGCTCACTCTAATCTATGAGTGAAGAAGAAAAACCTAAATTTGATCTAAACGAAGAGCAACGCGAAGCCGTTGAGCATACCCATGGAGCTTTACTGGTTGTTGCTGGGGCAGGCTCAGGAAAGACACGCGTTATTGTAGAAAAAATCAAACACCTTGTGGAACAAGGTATGAAACCCTTTCAGATTCTGGCGATCACCTTTACCAATA
>JADGBV010000525.1 GCA_015231345.1 Planctomycetota bacterium | reverse complement strand
TAGGGTGAAATAAATGAAAGATTATTTTATGGGTGATAAATGAATGGCTGTTCCACCACCTGCGGGAAGGTTTAAGTTAAGAATCTCTCCTTTTGTCATGACTTGATTTTCAATTTTGACTTGGGTCGGGTTCTTTAGCCAATTGGTGCCTGGAGCATCACGGTAGAGTGTTGCGTTATAAGAGCCTTCTTCAAGAAAATCCAGTGAGACCTTAATATTTCTCGCTTTCTCATCTGTGATGGCGCCAATAAACCAGTCAGAGCTATTTCTGTCTTTACGAGCTACGGCATAATAATCGCCAATGGCTCCAGCTAAAGCAACAGATTTTTCCCAGTCCACAGAAACTTTCTTGATGAATTCAAAAGCGGGAACTCCCTGGTAATTTTCGGGAAGGTCAGCAGCCATTTGCTGAGGGCTGTATATTGTTACATAAAGAGCCAGTTGTTTGGCTAGAGTGGTGTTGATGCGGTTTTTGGGCTTGGGGCCATCGAATTGGATATCAAAGATGCCTGGTGTAAAATCAAATGGAGCACTAAGGCAGCGGGTAAAGGGGATGATTGTGGTATGATCTGGAGGGTTGCCGCCATCGTCGCTCCAAGCATTGTACTCTTGCCCTCTGGCTCCTTCACGACTCATCATGTTTGGGTATGTTCTTCGAATACCCGTGTCTTTGATGGGTTCGTGGGCGACGATCATAACATGGTGGCGTGCTGCCGTTTCGACGACTTTGCGATAATGATTCACCATATATTGGCCGTGGTGCCATTCTTTGCCTAGGACAGTTCCGTCCTCTGCATACCTGATAATATTCTGACCATAATTAACGTAGCCAGTTTTTACTGTTTTGATACCGTTTGCTTCGTAGTAAGCGAAAGCATCTTCCATTTGATCTTCATAGTTTTTGATGGCTGCTGCTGTTTCGTGATGTCCGATAATGGCAGTTCCTTTGCGTTTTGCATGAGCACTAAGGGCTTTCATGCCAAAGTCGGCATAGGTTTTTGTGAAATCAAATGATTCACCATTTTTATACCATTCGCCGTCCCAGCCTTTGTTCCATCCTTCTACAAGGACTCCATCGAAACCATTTTCAGCTGCAAAGTCAAGGTATTCTTTGGTTCGTGCTGTTGTAGCACCATGTTTTTCCCCTGAACCCCATGTGAAACGTTCAAGGTGCATGCCCCACCAAATGCCGATATATTTTCCGGGTTTTAGCCAAGAGGTGTCTTCAATGCGGTTTGGCTCATTAAGATTAAGAATGATTGTGCTTTCTGTTAAGGCAGCTGCAGAGCTGCCTGTCATAACAACCCTCCAAGGGGTGACGCGAGTAGAACTTACTTTAACTTTGCTACCGTCGGACCAAGGGACAAGGTCAGCTTTTAGTAAGCCAGCCTTAAGGCGTTTTAAGGTCATAGACGAGAAATCCGTAAGTGCCGCTTCGTGGATAGAGATGTGTAAATTACTGCTATTACGGGTCATGGTGAGAGGAGTGTGAGCGTTGCCTTCATGTAGAGGCATTTTTTCCAAAGGCATTTTGGTGTATAGGTACTCATAACGATTGTCTTTAAGAGCAGGTAGGTGCCAAGCTTTGTAGCCACCAAACATATTGAATTGAGTGATTTCATTGATGATCTCAAAGCTCTCAAGCCCTTTTTGAGTGGGGTATTCATAACGAAAGGCGATGCCATCATCGTAGGCTCGAAAGGTTAAATAAAGAGTGTGTTTATTGCCCTTTTTCTGTTTCAGTTCGATGCGCATCTCTTTATATGCGTCTCTTATAGTGCGCTGTTCTCCCCAGGGTTGCTCCCAGGTGCTGTCTGAACTTCGGGTGTTGACTTTTCCCGTGCTAAAGCCATCTGCGAGTGTTGAATCTCCTTTAACTTCAAGGCCTAGTTGTGACTGTCCTATAATGACATTCTCTTTATGGGCAAATGAATAGTAGAGTTTTCCGCCATATTGACTGAAACCTACTTTATTGGCTCCATCAGGAGAAGTGATGATTTGCTGATGCTTATTGAAATGCTCCATAAATTTACCTGCTTGAAGGCTCGAACAGGACCCTACTAGCAAGAGTAGCAGGGATATCTTGAAAAATTTTGGGACGCTCATGGCTTCCTCCTGAAAAGTGAGATATAAAGATTGTATGCGAGAGGAGGAATAAGGCAATAGCAAAATGAACAATTATTGTACTTTATTAATAAAATTACAAAATAGGTGTTTAAATTTAAGAATTCTGTATATAATAATGTCACGACTCGAAATGGATGGAAGGCTTTTAATCGGAATGAAATTAAACAATTGGATGACGATGATCTTAAATTGATATTCAAAGACCCATATCTTCTCACTCATGCAGAGCAAGATCTTGAAAGAATAGCCTTATTAACTCACCAAATTGAAGTTATAGAACAAAAGATTCAAGCATCCGTAGAACATGATTCAGTATTTGATAGGCTTCTGAAAATACCTGGTATTGGAATCACCCTTGCCGCGACAATCAAGTACGAGTCGGGAGAGATATCACGTTTTTCATCGCTTAAAAAATTCAGCTCATATTGCAGAGT
>JADGBV010000524.1 GCA_015231345.1 Planctomycetota bacterium | reverse complement strand
CTATTCCTCCTGTAACGTATATATTTCTTTAAAGCCCTTTCGCAAATGTAATGCCGCATTCTTGATTATGCCGTATCGAAATCTGATTAATGTATCGGCTGTATCCTAACTAAATTTTTTGACTTGTAAAGTCGGCATAATCACGTTCATCCCCTCTTTTCTACAAAAGAGGAATCATGTTACTAAATATCTCTTCAGCTAAAGATGGTCTTGAGAACTGGGGCCAGGTGAGTTCATATATTGAACCGTTTATCGAGAGTCTCCGAATCTTGAATTACCATCGAAACGCGCTTCGTGACAAAAGAAGAGTGCTCAAATTATTCATTCAGTGGATGCAAGATAAGAACTTTGCGATGAATGATTTAAACTTCAGTTCTGTTGCTTCATTTACACAACGACCCCCTCTGAAATCAAAATACACAACTGATTTTGAAGCACGAACAATTCATATTTTTTGGGACTTCCTATTCAGAAAAGAGTGCACAATGTGGACTTGTCATGAGCATGACTTATCTCCAGACTACAAATATTTAGATGATTACATTGATTATCTCCAAAATCAATGCGGGCTCGCTAATAATTCCATCAAGGTTTATTCTTTCCATGTACGCAATTTTCTTAACTGGGCTGAGAGAAACCAGAACAATACACCTGAGTTTTTGAATGCCGAGATGATCCATCTCTATTTTACACAAAAGGCTCCAAATCAGTCAAAGGAAAGTACTCGATTATCTTCTGTTTCTCTTAGATCGTTTTTCCGATATTTTTTTCTCAAAGAAAATACAAGCATAGATTTCTCAAAGTCTGTGCCTGCAGTGAAGGTATGGCGACAAGCGCAAATACCGAAATATTTATCTCCAGAAGTTGTTGATACACTTATTTCATCTATTGACTTATCAACCTCAAAAGGTCGTCGAGATCATGCTATATTTCTCCTCTTAGCGAGACTGGGCCTGAGAGCTGGAGAGATCGTCTCTCTTGAACTTAAAGATCTCTGTTGGAGAACAGGGAAAATTATTGTTCGTGGTAAAGGTAATATCGAGGAGCATCTTCCGTTGCTATCCGATATCGGCGAGGCACTAGCCTGTTATATTCAGACTGATCGTGGCAAGGGAAGCTCTCAGCACGTATTTCTGAGACATTTTGCTCCGCGAGTGGCCTTGTCTGGTCCGGCGGCCATTGGTCACATCGTGCGGACAGTCATGAATCAAGCTGGGTTGAATATTGTGGGACGTGGTGCTGCACACTCTTTGCGGCATAGTCTGGCAACAAAAATGATAAGGACTGGCGCATCTATGGCTGAAATCAGTCAAATTCTACGTCATAAGTCATTATCCTCCACAGCAATTTATGCAAAAGTTGACATCGAAGAGCTGCGCGGAGTAGCTCAAGAGTGGCCTTCAATGAGAGGTTCCGATGAAAACTCTTAGAGAAGCATCGACTGAATATGTAAAATTCCGTCGTGCGTTTGGCACAAAATTCTATGATCAGACATTATATCTGGGACATTTCGTTACATTTCTTGAAAAGGAAAAGGCAGAGTTCATAACCACAAATCATTCATTGATATGGGCCCAACAGCCTTGCCATGTCTTAAAATCGACATGGGCAAAGCGCCTTAATATCGTTAGGAGATTTGCACTTTGGCTATACGTATTTGATTCACGGACGGAAATACCACCTTCTCGCTACTTTAATGTTCCGCATCAGCGCAAGGCCCCTCATATATATACGACACAAGAGATAGCTCAACTCATGCAAGAGGCCATGAAATTATCATCTAGGCTAGGTTTGCTGCCGCTAACAATAACGACTATAATTGGAACTCTTGCATCCACCGGTCTTCGACCAGGAGAAGTAGTGGCCCTAAATTTAGCCGATGTTAATCTTATCGATTATATTCTGACAGTCAGGGATACAAAGTTTGGAAAATCTAGATTTGTCCCAATCTCAAACTCTACAGCAAGAGCTCTTGGTGAATATGCTATTCTGCGAGATACGCGATGTCGAAAAAGAGAATGTGATTCATTTTTTATCTCTGAAAAGGGAACTATGATTCAAAGCTCAAACGTCCGTCGTATTTTCGCTAAAATATCAATTAAAGTAGGTTTGCGTCCAAATTCGAAAGGAGATCACAATAGAAAAGGACCGAGGCTTCAGGATTTTAGACACTCCTTTGTTACCAAAAGGCTTGTAGAATGGTATCGCCAAGGGATTGATGTTGAGAGGGAATTACCAAAACTATCGACCTATCTAGGGCATCTTGAAGTTGGCTTAACCTATTGGTATATTGAAGCAATTCCTGAACTTCTCCAACTCGCAACTGATCGTGTAAATCCAAAAACTAGGGAGATGTTAAGTCATGAGTGAACAAAAATTATCCCCACTTCTGAAACGATTTTTTACAGACAGGCTATTTAAACAGCTGGGTGCTAGTGTACATACCGTCGCAAGTTACCGTGACGCATTTCGACTTCTACTTTCATACGCCAACAATCGGCTGCAACGGGAACCTACCGACATTTGTATTGAGAATTTTTCAGTTTCCTTTCTAGTAGATTTT
>JADGBV010000523.1 GCA_015231345.1 Planctomycetota bacterium | reverse complement strand
TAGTTTTTTGCTTGTTTAGGAATAGGGATGGGCTTGGCTTAGGCCAAGCCCAAAGACTCTATTTTGCTATGCCCAGTTTCTTTTCGATATCTTCCAGGCTAACACCTTTGGTTTCGGGAACCATGGTCAAAACCCAAATGAGTTGAAGAACCATCATGCCGCAGAAGAAAGCAAATAGAATGCCTGGGGTAAAGACTCCCATGGCGATGGGGAAGAGAAAGGTGAGTCCAGCGGCACATACCCAGTGAGTCGAACTACCCAAAGCTTGACCTGAGGCACGGTGATTATTGGGGAAGATTTCTGAGATGAATACCCAGATAACGGCTCCCTGGCCAACAGCGTGAGCAGCAATAAAACCGATAAGGCATAATAGAACGATGATGCTCATGGAGCCGAGAAGTTCAGATGCTTCCTTGCTTGCTGTTTCCGCAATGCTTGCCACTTGTTCTGTGTTGGCGGTTGTATCTATAACGACAGGGCTGCCTTCGTAGCCTTCTATGGTAGAAGCATTAATCAGGGCTTCTTTTGCTGCGGAGTAACCATCGTTAATGGCTTTAATATCAGTTTCGCTATAGTAAACATTGCCTTCTTCTACTGATTGTGTTGCTGCAATACTGGAGCTTAAATCTCCAGCTTTTGAAACGACCTCAAATGCAGGTGTGGTTAAAAAGGCAAAGGCGCATACTCCCAAGGAGACGATATAGCCAATTGAGCCGATAAAAAGTAGTGAGCGGCGACCTAATTTGTCGATGAGCCAAAGGCCAACAAAGGTAAATATCAGGTTGGTGACGCCGAGAGCGGCAGATGCAGCCAGAGCATTTTCAAGTCCGGCAAGTCCCAGTAGGCGAGGAGCAAAATAAAGAATAATATTAATGCCGGAAAACTGATTGAAAAAAGCAATAAGAAAGGCTAGAAGAATAGGAAGTGTGAGGCGTGATGACCAGAAGCCTTCTGTGCTAGATGATGAGCTGCCAGCATTCTCCACATTTTGGACAAGACTCTCAATTTCTTCAGCACTTGCTTCGGGATTAATTTGCTGGAAAATCTTTGCACCTTCTTCACGACGGCCGGCATGGCTGATGAGCCAACGGGGGCTTTCTGGGAGACTGAACGCTAATAGAGTATAAATGATAGCTGGCAGGCTTTCTATTCCTAACATCCATCGCCAAGCGACATCGGCATCAACATAGGAAGCGATTATATAATTGGATAAGAAAGCAACGAGAATACCAAAAACGATATTGAACTGGAACATTCCAGCCAATTTACCTCGGTTATTGGCAGGAGATATCTCTGAAATAAACATAGGCGCAGCGACTGTAGAAGCGCCCACACCCAGACCACCGATAAATCGAGCAATCATAAAACTGAAGACTTCAGGGGCAATACCAGAGAGAAGGGCTGATATGAAATAAAGAATACCGACCCAAATTAGAGTCTTTTTACGCCCGTATTTTGCCGTGGGAATGCCACCGAATATGGCGCCCACAACTGTGCCCCAAAGAGCCATACTCATTGCAAGGCCATGCATGAAACCGTCTAATTTCCAGAGTTTCTGGAAAGCTTCTTCCGCTCCAGAAATGACAATGGTATCAAATCCGAATAAAAAGCCGGCAAGGGCTGATGTTACTGACCAAAGAATAAGTTTTGACTGCTTCATTGAGCACCTCGCGAGAAAAAGAATGTAATATCGTTATTATAATACTGTTTTACAATGCTTTTTAACTCAAGATTACAAGAAAAATTATTGAATTTCTCATATTTTCTTGTAAAGAATTAGATTTGCATGCCCTTTTTTCAAGCAGGACTTGACTTTTGTGTAAGCGCTTACTAAAATAGATTATGTTAAGTTTTTAAGAAAATAAAAGGCTATGTTCTTGCGTAAATTGATCCATTTTGGTTTTTTGGCTATTATGATACAGTGCACAGGGTGTATTTTGAGTCAAAAGAGTCCTGAGTCCGTCGTGAATTTGAAGACTACGCATGAGCCTCAGACTCAGGCTTTAGTAGACAATGCGCTACTTTTTGCCAAAACGGAACAGGGTGTGATTGATGGCGTGTCCGGCTACCCTGTTGAAGGCTGGAATCACGGCAAAATAAGCACTTTGAGTTTGCGCCATTTTACTCAGTCCACATCCATTGGTGAATGGATTGAATTTTTGGCATTGGTTTGTGCTGGCTATGTCGATGTGCCTGAGATGACCCACGGAGAAGCTTTGGCAGCCTTAGAAAAAGCATGTAGCTCATTGACTGAGGACCAAAAAAACTCAAAACTCAGCGCCAAAGGGCTGATGTGTAATTTTTTTGGCCTTGATCAAAAAGGTCGTGTCGCACCTCTGACCGGAGCCATAGATCGTAGCCAATTAGAAGAAGCCATTGGCGAAAAAGTATGCTCAGAAGTATGGCCTTTAATGGTCAAACGTGAATGGATTCATGATCATGGTGGAGGGAAAGCCGGAGTGAAACGAGGAGAGGGTTATGGCGATTTCGATGAGGACTTAGAACCTTATGCTGAGTATAGGCATGAAATTTTACAAGTGCTCAATAATCGTGAAGCAACTATTATATATGG
>JADGBV010000522.1 GCA_015231345.1 Planctomycetota bacterium | reverse complement strand
ACTAGTCATTGAAAAATCTCTACAGGAGATGCAGAAAGAACTTAAGCCTGCCTACGAGAGACTGAAAGACTTAGCCATCATTAATCCTTCGATTAAAGAAAGTGAAATTGAAGCTGCAAGACACGAGATGAAATTACTCCACGAAGGCCTACAAAGGCCTCAACTTCGACTTGATGCTATTAGAGTTATTGCATGCTATTCTTCGCGTAAGAGGAAGTAGATGTTTGCCGGTCTACAGAGAGAAGTGTTAGATACTTGCGACCGACAAAGAGAAGGCTTAAATGCTTGCGATCGACATAATGAAGCCTTAAATGTTAGCGGGATATAGAGAGAAGGCAGATGCTTAATTTCTGCAAAAAGCAGGCCTTAATCCTAACGATTATCCTTTCTTTATCCTTGGCAATCTTATTGCCTGGACCAGGAAAGGCCATCTACCCATCAGGGGTGACCAATCTTATTTTGGCGCTGATTTTTTTATGCCAAGGCTTAGGCGTTAAGACTGAAGATCTTGATTTAAAGCCTTCAACTTTCCTGATTTTACTTTGGGGAGCATTTATTTCACTAATCATATACCCCTTCTTTTCTTTCTTATTTATTCAGCTAGGCACATGGCCTCAAGATACTCAAGTTGGTTTTTTCTTAATGTGCTCCATGGCACCAACTTTGGTTTCGGGCACTCTTATGGCTCAGCGTGCAGGGGGAAATCGCTTATTCGCTCTTATACTTACACTAGGCATTAACTGCATAGGTATTTTAGTCATTCCCTTTGTGCTTAATATTCTACTCAGTACGTCTATTGAATTTGACCGTTTGGCATTGCTCTCCAAGCTATTCTTCTACGTCTTCTGCCCAGCTTGTGCAGGGGTTTTTATTAGGAAGCTATTTTCTCAGACATTATCTAATTATAGTCTGTTAATTAAAAACTTACCAATTCTTTTCTTGGGCCTTATTCTTTACATTTCATGTTCGAGTCAGTCCACCCATTTGCATAATACGAGTCTTTTGAGTGTTGCTGTCTTTATTCCCCTTTGCTTGGGGATTCATGTATTTTTCCTTATCGGTATTTATTTTTCATCTAAATCATTATTTAAATTTGGCGAATCCATAAGCCGCACTTTGGCCATTTTATGCTCACAAAAAACCTTACCCATTGCCATGGCTGTTTGGAGTATTTCCCTTATAGAAAGCTACCCTTTAGCCATTTTGCCACCCATTATTTTCCATTTCACCCAACTCATTTTTGATGGCATGGCAGTGGAATACTGGAGAGCAAAGTCATCTAATAACTGATAATTCAAGGATTTATGGCCGAAAATTAAATATCTAGTATTTATAAGAACGATCTTATAATATTTACCGAATAAGTTGTGGTTGGATACTCATTCATGCCCTTTGCAAGAACAAATCGATTTTTATTAATAACAGCACTTCTACTCTACTCCTCTGCTTTTCTGTCGTATGCAAGCATCAAATCAAATACAGGAATTATATCTTTTGATGCAGACAGCCTGTCACCAGCTGAGGCGAGTTTAAGCTCCAACGGACTGATGATTGGCTCATCAGAATGGGCCTCCGCAAATTTAGAGGTGAGTGGTAATACGATTATCTCTAAGCAATTATTCGTAGGATGCAACTCTGGAAGCTCCAACCTAAACCTTAGCGGCACAATTGGGTTAAATTATTTATCAGTTTCAGATGATACAGCCATAGATTATCATAGTTTAGTCTTGGCCAATACAGCAAGCAATAATATCGAAATCACACTTCCCTATGCTGCCAATGTATCAGGTCGCATATTACAAATCAAGAAAACATCCCCCCTCAACACTCTCACTGTGAGCGGTGGTGGAAATTTTATCGATAATATCTTCTCCGTCAGTTTTTCAGGCAACAGGTCACAGATCAAACTAATAAGTAGCGGAACTCAATGGATGATTTTATCCACTTCAGAGAGCGAAATCGTCCCAGGTGGGAACCTTATAGGTTACTGGAAACTTAATGAAAGCACTGGAAGCACCATTGATGATGCCACAGCCAATCATCACAACGGAATAACAGCAGGGGGATTAGATCTCTCCAGCAATACAATCACCGGACAAATCGGCTCTGCCATAAGCTTCGATGGTGTTAATGATCGAATATCCATAGCTCATTCTGAGGACTTGAATCCATCTGTTTTTAGCATCGCTTTTTGGGTTAAGAAAACCTCCGAAGTGAACGACTGGGCGAGAGTCATGGAAAAGAAAGATAATGGAGCACAAGAAGGCTGGTCAATTTTGTTTGAAACAAACAAAAGAGTGTATTTCAATATGCGCAATGACACTCCCGGCGCCACCCAAACATCCTCCATAAATAGCAACTTAGCCGTTGGAGAATGGAGGCATTATGTCTACACTTTCAATGGCTCTATCATAACTGCCTACGAAAATGGAATCAAAAAAGGAACAGTCACAATGACAGGTAATTATCTCACATCAACGGAGCCTTTGATTTTAGGGTCCAAAAGTGACGGTAGTGATTCAGCCACTATTAGCCTAGATGAAGTTCAATATTATAATAGAGTTTTATCCTTGAG
>JADGBV010000521.1 GCA_015231345.1 Planctomycetota bacterium | reverse complement strand
ATATCGTACTCACCCACAGGCAAAGTGAATTCAAACTCACCTTTGTCATTGGAGCTTGTTTCCATACTCACACCACGAATAAAGATACGAGCCTCTTTGATGCCTTTGCCCGTTTTAACATCTTTAATAATACCTTGTATTTTACCTACAGCGTCTTTAGCTGTTATTTTAATTTCTTTCTTTTCCTCTTTTTTAGCCTCTTCAGCTATGACATCAACAGCCACTTCCTTTTTTGTATTGACAGTAAGCATAGCTTCAACGCTATCACCTTTTACTATACTTAGAGGAATTTCAGTTACGACCTTCCCTTCATGTTTCAACGTGGCAAGTTGTTTACCAACAGGAAGTTTAAGCATGGCAAAACCACTACTATCAGTGATGGCTTTTGCACTTCCGCACTCAACACTGACACCCTGAAAAACATCACCATCATCTTTAAAGACGTAGATATGAGCTTCACCTGTATCAGCAGCATAAGAAGAAAAAGTGATTAGACTGATCCAAAAAGCACTAAATATTTTTTTAAAAAGATGCATAGTATTCCTAATAATGGGTATAAAAAGATAGAATTCTTACTAAAAATAAAGAGTTTTAATCATTTAAATTAATCACACTAGGTAGATTTTTTTTTGATGATTTCTATGGCCTTAAGTAATGAAACGCCCTGCTTAAATATTTTTGCAGAACGGATTCCTTTCAGCAGCCTTTCGCATTCGTCATATTCTCCTGTGCGAAAAAGGGCATAAGAGACTGCATATCTTGTTTTATCCTCTTCTAGAAGACCAACTTTCTCAATACGCCCTACAAGGACAGCGACCTCTTCAAATTTCTCTTGAGCCAATAAGATTTCTATCCATTGACCTAATTTCTTTTTCGTATCATTCACTTGAGCATTAAGGTACTCAGCTTTCCAGTATTGGCTCGCTAAACGATACAAGCCTATACTTTCTTTTAAAAATTTCTGATCCTTTAAAGATGCTTTTTCAAATAATCGGGCTGCAGTTAAGTATTTTTTAGCCTGCAAATAACTATGAGCCAATGATAATAGAAGTTTATCATTATCTTGATACTTCATCGTGCCCTTTTCAAGAACCAACACAGCTTTGTCATATTGTTTTGCTCTGCGCATGGCCTCTCCTACAACGAGATAACTTTCAGGGTTCTCGCTATAAGATTGCAAGAAAAGATCACTGCGAGCCATAGCTTCTTGATAAAGCCCAAGCTCTATCATATAACTGATTATTCTCATACTAAAAGAAGATCGTTTTTTATAGCGTTTTTGAGCATCTTCCAATGTCGCAATGGCCAATGGAAACTTTTTTAAGGCCCATTGGCACTGAGCCTTCACTCCTAAAAGATCGGGGAATTGAAATAGCATGGGCCCTGTCTGCTCAAGAGCCCAAAGGGTTCTTTCATACTCTTGAAGGATATTATAAACCTGAGCTAAATAAATGAAAAGCAAAGGTTCTCCTTTACCGTGCTGAACAGCCTTTTCGAAAGCATTTCTGGCATCTTCGTATTTACCTGTCTGCAAGCCAACCAAGCCTATAAGCATTTGGTGACGACCATGATCGAAGTTTTCCTTTGTTGTATCAACACTACTCAACATCTCTTTGGCCCTATCGAAATGACCATCTTTTATCATAAGAGCAGCTAAAGTCAGTACATCGACTTCCTCTTCTACTTTTTGCTGAGCTTTTCTTTTCTCCTCTTCACTATCGAATATGCCCGCATTAATATTGACAGCAAATAGAGCAATCAGCAAATAATAGAGAATGAATCGACTATAATATGGGGAACGTGAATTCATAGCTGCACTCAATTAATTAAGATTGAAGTCAAAAGGTTTAGAAACCCATATCTCCACTGGGCGAGATTGATACATAGCAGGTGAAAACTTCCAGTTCCTCACAGACTGCTTGACTGCATCGTCAAATACACCTGATGGATTAGACTCTACAATTTTCATCATACGCACACTCCCATCCACGCCGACAAGAATATTCACCACCACTCTGCCTTCTACATTATTTGCTCTAGCCCTGGGAGGGTAACTCACAGGAGAAGTCATGCGAGGCTCTGGAGTTTCATCAACTGTGCCTTCAGTCATAACAAGATTATCCATCTCACCAAGAAGTTCATCGCTCATGCCACCAACTTCATCAAAAGTAAATTCTGGTAGACCAAAATCTACCCCTGAGAATTCAACACCCAAATCAGGGGGAGGAGTTAAAGGAGCGACCCTTTTTGATGACTTAGACACCTTTTTCTTTTTCGGCTTAATTTTCTTTTCCCGTTTTTTCTTTTTAGGGGTCATGGCTTCAAAAGCCACAACTACTTTCGTTTTCTTATCCTTAGGCTTATTATCCGCTTTATTCATATACATAACCCCACCAATAGTAAGGGGAGAAAAGCATATGACGAAAAGGATCCCTAGGATGAAGGCGCCAAGTTTTCGAGTTGGAGACAAATAATTCATGATTGTTCTGTAGCAACTCCTACACTCTTAGCTCCACCGAGTTTGCATTGGTCGACCACGTCAACAAGCTTTTCTGAAGAAATCATACGATCTGCCACAATTAACACATTCTTAG
>JADGBV010000520.1 GCA_015231345.1 Planctomycetota bacterium | reverse complement strand
GAGACTTCACAAGCGAAGAAGCGAGGAAGACCATGAATTTACTCATGGATAATCAATTCTCGCAGGCGCAGTTAGGAGCCCTTTTTCTTGTGATGCGCAAGAAAACAATGACATCTGAAGAATTTGACACCTTTCTTGATGCATGGCATACAAAATACCCTCCTGGCAAATGTGTTCCCTCATCATTGCTTCTTGGCAATCCTTTTGATGGTAAAAAACGTAGTTTGCCCATGAGTCTTTTTGCTGCTATTATTCTTGAGCAGGTTGGCCACCCTGTTTTTGTTGGTGGAACAGAGGGCCTTGGCCCCAAATATGGTTTGGGAGGAGGGGAAGTGCTTGCGAGCCTCAAAGAATCGTGCGGCACGAAACTTAGTCTCTTTCCAAAATATTGGGATCAAGATGAATTATTCCCTTTTTGCAAAGAAGTGAAAGAAGCGAGGAATCAAATAGGTTTAAGAAGTTTTCTGCACACCATTGAAAAATGCGTGAATCCTTTTGGTGCCGAGAATGCCATTCTGACTTTGCACCATCAGCCTTATATTGAAAGGTTTGTGAATTATGCCCAGAAAAATTTTAAGTGCTCATTGTTGTTTTTTGGCGATGAAGGCGCTGCAGATTTGGGTTTAAGGAAAGCCCACCAAGCTATTCGAGTTCGAGGTGATCAAATTGAGGAAAGCCAAGTTGATGCAAAGGATTTTGCTCTGGAGGAACTGAAATCTGAGTATTCCTGCACTATGGAAGACTGCTTAAAGTTTTGGCAAAAAGCACTTATTGAAGGTTCCTCTAAAGAATTGAATTGGCTTAAGGTTCATGTGGCATTGCTCTTATATGCATTGGGCAAAGGCTCTTCTGTAGAATCACTTATGGACGAGGCAAGCAGTTCTATTGAAACTGCGGCAAAAGGTTTAAATTCTTAGGGAAAATGATCATGAGATCGGTATCTAAGGCGTGAATGCATTGTGATAGCTTAAAGTGAGAGGATAATTGAGTTCGAAAAATATTATTATTATTGGTGGCCGTGGTGGAATGGGCCGTTTGCTCGGAAGTCATTTCAAGGCTGCGGGGCATGAAGTTGCTGCCATTGGTCGGGCAGATTGGGAAGAGAAGAAAGAGACTTTAAGTGAAGCGGACTTGGTCATCGTCAGTGTTCCCATAGCTGCGACGGAAGAAACGATTGTTAAAGCGAGCCCTTATCTGGGTAAAAAGACCATACTCAGTGACTTTACCAGCATTAAACAAAAGCCTATTGAATGTATGATGAAGCATCACTCTGGAACAGTTCTCGGCATGCACCCGGTATTTGGCCCTTCGGTCAAGAATGCTCACCAACAAGTCATTGTCCTCTGCCCAGGGCGAGAGCATCATAAGTGCGAGTGGATTGGCGCTTCTTTGGAGAAAGCGGGTTTTAATATTGTGAATATGTCGGCCAAGGAACATGATGAAGCGATGACCATTATTCAGGCTCTAAAACACTTCAGTACTTATTGTTTAGGGACATTCCTGAAAAAGCAGAATGTTGACCTCTCCTTAATTAAAAAACTGGCAAGCCCCATTTATCGTTTAGAAATGGATATGCTAGGGCGTATATTTTCGCAAGATGCCGAATTGTACGCAGATATTATTATGGCAGATGAAGGTCGCATCGACTTTTTAAAGGATTATGTGTCTCATATGTCGACCCTTTTTTCCGGTATTGAGAAAAATGATAAGCAGGATTTTCTTGCTAACTTCAATACAACGACTGATTGGATGGGTGATTTTGCCAAAGAATCTCTTGCCGAAAGTGACCGCGTTATTGAATTGGTGAACCAAAAAGATTGACTTTGAAAGCCTAAGAGTTTTAATGATCCCCGTGGCTGGGGAGAAAAAGAAACTTTTAGTTGTGGATGATGATCCGGTGGCGATTACTGTCATTCGGGCTCAGTTAAGTTCACAGCCATGGGAAACACAGTATTTTACTCATCCTCTTGAAGCCCTGGAGGTATTGCAGCTTGAGTCTTTTGATGTGATCCTCTCTGATCTTTGTATGCCAGAGATGAATGGCTTAGAATTTTTGGCTAAAGCCTCAGATTTATACCCTCAGGTGGTGAAGCTCATGCTTACGGCTGATTCCTCTCCTGAGAGTATTGTGAAAGCTATTGAAGAAGGAAATGTCCTAAACTATCTCTGCAAGCCATGGAAGAGTGAACAGTTGATCGCCTCATTGTATAGTGCTTTTCGCTATGCCGATGCCCTTAAACGAAATGATTTACTGATCCATAAACTTCAAGACAACTCCTTTCTTTTAAAACAAGAAATCGATACTCATAAACTGACTGAAAGAAAGCTGAACTCATTACAAAAGCAATTGGCTAATATTCTTGAAGCCGCATCACCCATATGTGTGGTAAGCTTGGAGGATAGCATTCTCTTAGTGAATGAGTCTTTTATCAAACTCTTCGAATTAAAAAAATCTGGTATCGAGGGAACGCCTTTAAATCAAATACCTGCCTTAACGGCCCTAGCTTGTGATAATCATAAAGAAAGAAATGAACGGCCTATGGGAGTAGAGCTCCTTGAAATGGAATATGACTTTGTAGCCGTTTCTGGTCAAGTT
>JADGBV010000051.1 GCA_015231345.1 Planctomycetota bacterium | reverse complement strand
CACAATGCGTAATTGTGCCTTTTGCCCTAACAGCTTGCTTACATCCATAATTGCGGGTGTGAGCCATTCACTTTGCGACCCCGAGCGACTAAGGACAACTTTGTCATCAATTAATAGTTGTAGCGCTGTTTTGGGGCTTGAGCCTCCACCAATGAGGAAAGTAATATACTTTCGTTTGATTTCGAATAAGGGAGAGGTGAGGGTTCCTGTAGAGAGGTCTCTATTTTGATATGTGTTGACTAAGCCTTTGCCCTTAAAGCCTAAAACTCCCTGTTGGCTGCCAATATTACCTTTAGCAGGCGAGGAGCCAAAGGCATCTCCTTTAGCAGTCCATTCTCCATATTTATCGCCTTCAAAGTCCTGGATAATGATATCCTCACCGGCCCATATCGGTAGTAGCAGGCAGAAGCATGAGAGATAAAGCTTTGTTTTTGTCATATTTACAATTTCGGCATAAAGCCTAGAGGAGTTTAATTGTTGTGCTGGAGTCAGGTCTTGGTGCCATGACTTCTCAAATTATATATACGCTTTTTATTGCAAGAATAACTCATTTGATTGTATTCATTTATGCAGAATTGTTTCGAGTGCAACGCTTTCTTGTAACTTAGTATTACGAATTGTGACGAGAGTAGCACTATTTTGCTGAGAATTACTTGATTTCAGCTGACTGCCAAGGATAATATAAGTGATTTTTGAGTTATCCGTAAAATAAAGAAGGTATATTAGGTTAAATCTATGTCATATAACGACCTCAGCGATGATTAATTTCTATAGAACCCTACGCGCCATTGGCCTTTTGCTAGTCTTTATAGGTTGCTGTATAGGTTTCAATCATGCCGCTTTTGCCGACCATCTCAGTGCCCTACGCGAGGCTAAAATGGGCGGCGGCTTCATTGTGCATGTGGGCTGTGGCGACGGGAAACTGACGGCTCAACTAAAACTCTCTGAAAGTTATAGTGTTCATGGCTTAGATACGGCGCCTTCGGCTGTAGAAAAAGCCCGAATATTATTCCAGGAGGTCAATCATGGGGGTGGGCTTGTGGCAAGCCCTTTTGATGGAAAGCACTTGCCTTATATTGATAATATGGTCAATATGCTTTTTTGCTCAAAATCCTATCAGCTATCCGATGAAGAAATAAAACGAGTTTTAGTTCCTCGTGGCAAGGCATATATTCAGGAGTCTGGTTCTTATAGAATCATTACGAAGTCATGGCCTTCGGATTATGACGAATGGACTCATTACTTGTATGGCCCAGATAATAATGCCGTGAGTAAAGACAAAGCTGTGAAGCCACCCATCTCCCATTTGCAGTGGCGGGGGAGTCCTCGTTTTTCCAGGCATCATGATAAATCAGCTACGCACTTAGCGGGCTTGGTCAGTGCTCGTGGTAAGATTTTTTATATTCTTGATAATGGACCTCGTGCTTCAGTTATGTGGCCTGCGCAAGTCCAATTAGTGGCACGAGATGCATTTAATGGAGTCATACTATGGAAAAAAGAAATCAAGGAATGGATCAATCATTTGAGTTACGGTGTGAAGGAGGGGCCTTCGGACCCTCCTCGTCGTTTAGTGGCAATGGGTGATGCTGTCTATGTAACTTTAGGCCTTAAAGCTGCTGTTTCGAAACTTGATGCTGCTACAGGGAAAGTCTTGAAAACATACTCAGGAACTGAGAAAACTGAAGAGATTATCATGAAAGATGGCATCCTCTATTTGGTTGCTAACCCAAGTGTGGCAGCCACTCCGGGAAAAAAGAAAATTTGGGGTGCTGGGCCTTTGCAGCGTATAGAGCCTAAGCTTGTGATGGCAGTGAATGAAGTCGATGGTAAGGTGCTATGGAAAAAAGAGCTTTCTTGGATTGCCCCCAATACTTTAACTGTGGGAAAAGACGTCTACCTTTGTAATGGCCCCCACGTTATGGCATTTGATGCTGTGAAAGGTGAAAAGAAGTGGACATCCCCAGAGTTACCTTGGCGAAAACTTATGCCGACATATTTCGCCCCCACTCTTGTGGCTTCTCCAGGCGGTATTCTCTATTCAGGTGGAGAAGGCTTTAAGGAGCACGCTGGGAGTATGGGGGAAATGACGTGCTTGAATGTTAAAGATGGTTCAATTAAATGGCAAGTGCCCCATCTTCCTTCCGGTTACCAGTCTCCGCAAGACATTTTTGTGATTAAAGGCCGTGCCTGGTGTGGAAGCCTAAACTCTAAACCAGGCGAGTTTGATAAAAGATACCCTGAGGTCGCTCCAAGTACGGGCGATTTTGTCGGTTATAACATTGAGTCGGGAGCTCCCGATAAAGGCGTTCGCGGCAATGACGATTCATATTGGTTTCACCATCGCTGTCATCGCGCCAAAGCTACGGAGGATTATTTCTTAACGTCGAGAACAGGTATAGAGATGATCGATACAGAGGACGGTGAATGGTCCCTTCATCACTGGATTCGCGGTGCCTGCATGTATGGTTTAATGCCCGCTAATGGTTTGGTTTACGCTCCTCCTCATCCCTGTGCTTGTTACCCAGAATCAAAACTATCTGGTTTTAATGCCCTTAGTGGCCCTCGTGCGACTGAACTGAACGAAAAAATTCGCTCAGAACTTCCTCGTTTATTCAAGGGCCCGGCCTTTACTAAGGTTTCAGGCTACGGAGAAAATCCAGTGGCAGGCCCTCATGACTGGCCGACCTTTCGTTCAAATCCAGCTCGAGATGGTTCCACAAACAAGGGCATGGCTCATGCTAAGGTTAAGGAGAAATGGCGCACCAAACTTGGGGGCAAATTGAGTCAGCCAACAGTTGCCGCAGGGAAATTATTTGTCGCCTCTATTAATCAGCATAGTGTAATCGCTCTTGATCAAGAAAGCGGTCGTGTTCAGTGGACTTATGTCACCGGTGGCCGAGTTGATTCTGCGCCAACTTATTACAAAGGTGTGGTGATATTTGGTAGCAAGGATGGCTATGTGTATTGCCTAGATTCTCAGAGTGGTCAGCTAGCTTGGCGTTACCGAGCAGCTCCCTACGATATGCATCAGATGGTGTTTGAACAACTAGAATCGCTCTGGCCCGTTCATGGTGCGGTTCTTGTGCGTGATGGCATCGCTTTTGTGACAGCGGGCCGTTCGATGTTTTTGGAGGGAGGTATGTTCATGTATAGAATGGATCCTTTATCGGGGAAAGTGCTTTCGGTGGAAAAAATGGATAAGAAAGACCCTTTGCTAGCTTCTCGACAGAAGAATGATGTGCCCTCTCGGAATAAGGTTAAAGGTGAAATTACCGACTATATACAAATGTTGCGCATGCCTGCGGGTTCATCAGATATTTTAAGCAGTGAGGGGGAGCACGTTTTTATGCGTTCTCAACCTTTTAATTTAGAAGGCAAGCGCACTCGAATAAAAATGCTAGCAGTAGGGCAAAAAAGCCCAGAGACTCACCTCTTTGCTGCTAATGGCATGCTGGACGATTCGTACTGGCATCGTTCTTTTTGGAGTTTTGGAGGAACTGTTGAACAAGGGCCTGGTTATGCCAATACTGGTTTAAGTGTCCCTTGTGGGAAAATTATGGTTTTAGATTCCGATACACTTTTTGTCTATGGCCGTGAACAAAAATTATGGCGCTGGACAGTCCCAACGGAATACAGGCTATTTGCAGCTTCCCGTTCTTTACCTAAAGCTCCACTGGAATACCGAAAAGACCACAAGGGGAACTTTTTATTAAGAAAGCACGGCCCCCACAAAGGGAAAAAAATACCCATGCCCAGGTCATTTAAGAATAAATGGTCTACACCCATGCCTATAATGATTCGTGCCATGGTTAAGGCGGGAGATCTTGTCTATGTGGCTGGGCCAGAAGATATTACCAATGAGTTCAAAGAAGAGACTTCCTTGAGGCAAGACCCCAATAAGCAGGATTCTTTAGATCGTCTCAAGAAACAATCTGATCTATATTCAGGAAGTCAGGGCTCTTTATTATGGGCCATATCGGCTAAAGATGGCAAAGTTCAGGAGAAAATGACACTGGATATTCTGCCTGTCTTTGATGGTATGATCTCTGCAGGAGGGAAAATATACTTTTCTTCTGTGAATGGTGAAATCATGTGTATGGGTGGGGAGTAATACTCATTCCGGTAAATATTATCCATATAGCAAGCATCCCAATTTGCTCTCTAAAGAGCTGGTCTAAGATTCTTTTTTAATAAATTTTTTAAAAGTTCCAAAAAAAAATCCCCCTGGTTCGTATTAGGGGTATGCAGCCGTTAAATATGACCATAGAAGCTCAGGAAGAGAGTGGCCCGCCGGGTGGAGGGGTTGACCCCGCATTTTTTGAAGGTGTGATCGATCGTTACGAAACGCCTTTATTACGCTATGTGGGGCGTTTAATTGGTTATGCCAATCCCGAAAAGGAAGATATCATCCAGGAGACTTTCATCCGCTATCACAAAAATTTGCTGGAAAGTCAGGAGCACCCTCCCAGGGAGCCGAAATCGTGGTTGTACCGTGTGGCTCATAATTTAGCTATGGATGAGGGGCGGAAAGTGCAGCGGCATCGCAAGCACCATGAAGTCATTCAGACGGAAACGAAGGAAGAGGAGCAAATCGAGAAGGATATGCTTGAAGGCATCATTCAGCGTGAAACGGGCCGGCAGGCATTAGACGAATTAAAACAACTACATGAAGAAGAGCAACAGGTGATTTTGCTCAAAACGATTCAGGACTTAAAACTGCGCGAAATCGCAGAAGTAACCGGGTTGACTGTGAATAAAGTCTCCTATCGCCTGAATCAGGGTTTGAAACACTTGGCATCCAGACTAAGAGAAGGAGGGCATTTCGGATGAGTAAAAATACCGACATGCATTGTGAAAAAGCAGAGATGTTGATGGCAGAGATGATCTATGATGATTATATCCATGCTGACGATAAAGACCGACTCCTGGCCCATTTAGATAGCTGCCAAAATTGCAGCGCAGCCTTTGCTGATATGAAGGTGACAGCTGGACTTTTGCGCAGTGGAATCGCTAGTGAAGCTGAGCCTAAGCTCAGCGCAGACAAGAAGAAAGCCTTGCTCGACTTATGTGCGCAGCCTGTAGCCTCAGAAAAGACGGGGCCAGGTCAGAGTGATCAGTCTGATGTAAAGGACGAAGGCGATAAAAGGAATTCAAAGGCTACTGCTACAAGGAAGAGTCGTGTGATTTCCTTCCCATCAAGCAAGTGGATGGGTGTTGCAGCCTCTTTGGCCTTAATGATAAGTGGTGTATTTATAATGACTACGATGTTTTTTAGTTTGTCGTCTGAGATGGAGAATGCACAAGTTTCCGATATTGTCATGAGGGTGGATTCGCCCATGGAGAAAAATTTGTCTTCAGAGATTCTTTCTTTAGACTTTGAGGTGAGTGAAGTGGTAGAAGAGGAAGAATTGGAGGACGTCGTCGATGAATTACTTGACGATGATGATCGAATTGGTGGCGAAGTTGGGGGTAAGGTCAATGTTGCAACTGTGGGCTTCGATTCTGATGCTTTGCTCCCGGCTAACAAAACTAAGCCGGAAAATATTCCAGCTCCTGTACTTACAGGTACGCCAGTCATACCTGAAGCTTCGCCTCGCCAAGAAATGCCAGGCAGCTCTCAAACCTCTCAACCCTCTAAGCCTCTTCCCGAATCATCCAAATATGAAGTAGCTAAATCAAGAGAGTTAGTGGCTCAAGCCGGTGAGAGGGCGAATAAGATATCGGATAAAGGCGAGTTCTTCCGGAGAAAACGTGAAGAGGGCCGAAAAAGCAAGAAGAGCGAATTATCTATGTATAACGGGAAAGTGGCATTTAAGGTAAATAAATTATCTTCGGCATCTAGCTTCAAGATAAAAACACCAAGTGCTGTTGCTGGCGTACGTGGCACTGAATATTCACTAGAAAAGGAGAAGTCCGCAGAGGAAAGCAAAAAAGATCTCTCTGTGTTAGTCACTGATGGCAGCCTGGCTACTTTGTCCTTGCGTGAAAGCCAAGTGAAAGCTAAAGATGATTATAAGGGACAAGAGGGACGAAGCTTTGCATCCGGTTTGAGGCAAATGGAAATCAGTGGAAAAACTTCTCTCTCCGGGTATGTCGAAAAATACGCCAATCGGAAGAGTACAAGCAAATCAAGTTTACTGCCTACAGATGAACCTCAGCCTCTTCTAGCAGCATCTGCTCCCAAAATCTCAGCTGACCTAAGCAAGCCTATAGCATTAGGCTTCACCAGCAGTGAGACGATAGCAAAGCCCCTTACCCGTAAGTTCCCCGTAAACCCCTTCACCCTAACCAGCAAAGATAAACTATCAACTTTTGCCATGGATACGGATACGGCTTCTTACGACTTAGCTAGGTCATACATTAACAAAGGCACATTGCCACCCCCCGATATGATACGCATGGAGGAATTTATAAATGCGCAGGATTATCATCTGCCCTTACCTCAAGAGAAACTCTTCTCCATGAAGGCCGACGTGGTGCCATCTCCCTTCGGTGAAAATTTATGGATAGCTCGTATTGGCCTCAAGGGGAAAACCATGGGGCGGGATCAGCGTCAACCTGTGCACCTGACTTTTGTGATTGACAGCTCAGGCTCCATGGGTGGTGATGAACGATTAGGCTTGATTCAGCGAACTTTACCGAAAATGCTTTCGGCTCTGAATGCCAATGACCGCATTAGTCTTATTAGCTATGGTGAAAAGGCTCGTTTAATCTCTGAGTATCAGCCTGTGAGCAAAGCTAAATCAATCATAGCTCATATTCAGGATTTAAGGCCCCAAGGCGCTACATACTTCGCCGATGGTCATGCCCTAGGGTATCAGGTTGCGTCACGCCATTACCGTGCCGGTTGGGTGAATCGAGTCATCATTCTTTCCGATGGAGTCGCTAATATGGGTGCTACTGTGGCCAGTGAACTTTTACAGCGCGTGAAGCAATACCGCAAGCAAGGAGTGACATTAACTTGCTTAGGTTTTGGGCAAACTTCCTATAACGATGCCTTATTGGAAGAATTGGCCAATAATGGTGATGGCAATTACTTTTTCGTGGATTCGGAAAAAACAGCCCAAAGAATTCTAGTGGATGAGTTTAGCTCGTCCTTCCAGACTTTGGCAAAAGATGCCAAAATACAGGTTCATTTTAATGCAGATAAAGTCAGGCGTTTCCGTTTGATTGGCTATGAAAACCGCAAACTGGACCATCAAGATTTCCGCAATGATAATGTTGATGCCGGAGAAGTGAATAGCGGCCAAAATGTCGTGGCCCTGTACGAGATCGAAAAATTTCCGGGGGAGGAAAGTCATTCTCTGGCAACAGTGAGAATACGCTATCGTGATGAACTAAGTGGGCAGGTAGAAGAATTATCCCTTGCCATCAATGACCGAGTGATTGGTGAAAAAACCGTCCAGTCTCACCCTCGCTTATTTTTAGCAATCCTGACAGCTGAATTTGCTGAGTATTTGCGTGAAAGCGAGTACCAACAACATGACTTTAAAGATATTCTTAAACTAGGCGCTCAGGTAGCAGAGGCTTTACCTTTGGACGATAAAGTGCAGGAGCTATTTCAACTGATTAAAGATTGTAAATCATTGGCTAGGTAATACTAGTTCCAAAAATCATTTTCCTTATTGTAAGTGAATGATACTAGCCTGATATATCATTAGCCACAGAGCTGACAGAGGCCTCAGAGATTAACTCTGAGTTCTCGGTGAGCTCTGTGGCAAATTATTTTTTTAGGCAATTTGATTCTGTGATTGCTATAAGCTAAGGCAAAAAAAAATAAAAAAATCCTCAAAAAATCATTTACATAAACGTTACAACAATAGGGCACGTTGTGCTTAGAATACTGTTTTAGCTTGAGAGAGAAATGAGATGAATAGAACATCAATCCACCCTTATGTGTATGTGTTGCTAATTGCTTTGTGGGTACTCCCTTCACCTTGCTCAGCTGGGATCTTTTCCAAGTGGGGCATAGCTCAGAAAGAAAGGGTGAATCGGGTGACGAAGCTACATGTGGAAACCGAACTCAAAGAGCAAGTCATGTTGGCTAAGGTGAAAATGTCAGTTAGCATAGAAGACATAGAAAAAAGTGTTAAGTTGATTTCAGGGGATGTGAGTCTTGAAAAATGGCATGAGCTTAAAAACGCTAAACTATCTTATGATGTGAAAGGGAATTCGTACACTCTTAAGTTTGAAAAAAGAGGGGAGTATAATATCGAAGCTCAGTTCCTTTGTAAAAGCACCAATAACGGCAAGAATTTATGGCAGGCCAGCACTTTGGTGTTGGCGGAATCTGAGGAAAGAAGGGTGTCTGTGACGCCAATGGACATGGCCAGCGAAGTCAAACTCGAGGGAGTTTTACGCATGAAAGAAACTCAAGCTGGTGGAAAAAAATCATATAATGCCCTTTTGAGACCCCAACAAGCTTTAGGGCTAAGGTGGAAGTCGGGAGCCAAAGTTAGCGAAGGTGCATTGGTTTTATCGGCCGATGCAAATGCCATTGTGAATATAGGGCACGGGGAATTTGTTATGGATAGTTTTTTTCGTTATAGCATTTCTCAGGGGGAGCTCAAAGAGCTCTCTTTGGATATCCCTCAGGGAGTTCAAGTGACTGGAGTTCAAGGTTTGCACATTCAAGATTGGCATGTGGATGAATTGTCACATCAACTTAAGGTAAAACTCAATCAAGCTCAAAAAAAACAATACCACCTCCAAGTCTTCTCTGAACAAACTTTTGGAGCCTTGCCATTAAATGTGGAGCTTTTAAGTCTGCGTCCCCTTCATTGCATCCGCTCCAGTGGTTCATTACTGGTGGGTGGGGATCATGCTATATTGGCTACTTTGCGTGAAACTTCGGGATTGGTGCAGATTAATACGAATGCTTTCGAGAAAGTCAAAGGCATAAGAGGTGGGCGTAAAATGCCTCGCAAGATGGCTTATGGTTTTAAGCATTCAACCTCTCAGTATGCTTTGGCATTGGCACTTAAAAAAATTGTTCCAGTCTATGATGTGGCTCATGAACAGGTTTTGCAAATTCTAGAAAATAACCTTGTCATTAATGATAAACTAGAATTAAATGTCAAGGATGCCCCTTTGAAACAACTCGTCTTGGAATTGCCACTTGGTTTCTCTTTAAGTCGTATCAGTGGTTTCGCTATCCATGAGGATGAGGTGCATATTCATAATACTCAAGAAAAAGGTGCGGGAAAGCAGGTGAAAATCAATTTTCGCAAGGAGCTACATGGGAAAACTGTATTGGACCTGGAAATCGAGATGGGGAGGAATCCCATGGGAAAAAAAGTATCTTTGGGAGAAATTACAGTTCTGGGAGCTCGCTCCAGTCGTGGGACTTTGAAAATATCCAGTGAGAAAGGACTGAGTTTTAGTGTTGTTTCCACTTCAGAATTAAGAGAAATTAATGTCGCTTCAGCCTTAGGAGCCGTTCATGATGTAATGAGAGCCTTTCGCTATAAAAATGAAAAATGGGCAATAAGCCTGATGACCCAGAAAAAAGAATCGGGGATTCATGCCGAAACCTTCCATTTAATGAATATTAATGAACAGATGATCTACGGGAGTGTGGCCGTGAGTTATTTTATTAATGATGCTCCTGTTGATGAGTTGAAATTTCTTCTGCCGGACACATTTCATAATGTCGAGTTCGTTGGAGGTGATATTCGTCGCTGGAGTCGTGAAGGGAAATCTTGGGTGGTTCATCTTAACCGGAAAGTGATGGGCGATTATAATTTAGGTATTATATACCATCATCGTTTGCATGATAAAAATGGCCTTATGGTGAATAATGTCATCTGCGAAGAAACGGAGACTCAAAGCGGCTATGTGAGTCTTGTTTCTCATGAAGGCATGAATGTTAGTTTGATCGAAGAGGTGAAAGCAAGCATGATTCGCATTCCGAGCGATGAATTACCTGAGCATTACCAGCTACTCATTGGTTCACCTATTATTGATTGTTATAAACATATAGGCCCACCACAGAAGCTTCAGCTTGGCTTGAATTATTATGAAACAAGCAAAGTTCTTCCTGCATTAATTGAACTCGCCACCATTAAAACGGAAATTGTGCCTTCCCGTGAAGAACAAACGGCCATCTCAACCCGTTTAGAGTATAAAATTATCAACACCGATAAACAATATATGACCATTAGCATTCCTGAAGGGGCGAGGGTTTGGTCCACTCGTATTCAAAAAAGCAATGGGCAGCCATTTAAAAAAGCCCTATCGACGCTTGAAGGGTCCATGCTTAAAATTGCCTTGCCGAGGAACCCAAACCCGAATGAACCCGCTACTGTGGAAGTTGAGTATGGTCAGAGTTATGATGCTTTAAGTTTTCTGGGTGAAATGTCTCTACAAGCTCCGAGGGAAGGGTTGCGTTCAACATTTTCCCGGTGGGAGGTCAACGTGCCAAAGGATTGGGGGATTCGGAAAAAAAGTGATGCTCCATGGTGGACTTGTTCACCAACACGGCTGACAGCTTTTTTGTCCAATGCTTGGGCTCATTGGCAGAAGCATGCTGTGAAGACTTGGAGTCTGCACTCAGCCCTTGTTTTAGGTTATGCTCTTTTGGTTTTGGGGCTTATGGTGCTTTTATTTATGTTAAAGAAATCACTCATGAAGGCTGGGCTAGTGATTCTATGCCTCATTCCTCTGATCGCTCAGGGCTTTTATAGTGCTAGTCAGCCATGGGTTTTACCAGAAACGATAAGGGCCATGTCTAATTATAGTCAACTATCTCATAAAGAATCCTTACAGTTAAGTTCTGAGTTTGTGCCAGAAATCACATTCAGTGTTATGCCTTTATGGTTGAATGTAATGATGGCGCCGGAGTGCATGGGCTTGCTCATAATGGCTTTGTTAGTATTGACGCTGTCTGCTGTGTTTCGAGCTTATCGTCGTTTCTTTTTTGCCATTGCTTTGGCTCTGGTGCTATCAGCCGTGATGACCTTCCCTGGGGTCTGGCAGTTGTTTTATCATTTATTTAGTTGGCTTATTCCAGGTGTTTGGGCTTTAATGATGGTGATATCGTGTCTGAAACAATTTGAATTCAAAAAAAGTCTTCGTGCTAAAGAATTGGTCGCTGGGGCAACTCTACTGACCCTCTTTTGCTCATTGGACTTATTCTCCTTGGAAGCGGCGAAAAAGAAAAGTCATAAAGCAGTTGTTAAGGATGTGGCTATGACTGTTTCTCCTAGTCTCCAGTTAACTCAGCTTAAAGGAGAAGTCACTGTGGAGAAAGATGCTCTTGCGCTTAAATGGTTTATTGATGTTCAGGCTGAGGAAAGGGGGCATTTTTATCTCCCAGCTAAATCAATGATGTTGCTGCCATCAAAGAATATGAATGAAGATTTGAAAATTTGTAAAGAGGGAAATCGCATGCGCGTTGATATTGAGCGTCAGGGCCAACACCAGATCGAGTTTCAAGTTTTATCGGTGTTGCCGATTCCTGAAAACTCTTTATCAGGGCAACTACAAATGCCTCTACCATTGGCTCTAAAAAGCGAAATAATACTTAAGATTCCAACTCTAAATATGAGAGTTTTATCTCGAAATGCTGTGTGGACAGTCAAAGAAGAGCTTGAATCGTGGACTCATGTGAAAAGTTATTTTGAGCCTGGGCAAGGCGTTCACCTTAACTGGGAACCCCGTACCAGAGAGCGAAAGCATGAAAAAGCCAAGGTATTTTGTCATTCTCTTTCAGTTGTGAGTTTTGAGCGAGGCTTAGTGCAAACGGAGCATCTCTTGGATTTGAATATCCCACAAGGGGTTGTGAGAGAGCTCAGTATCAAAGTGCCAGCGAGTGACGCTGTAACGGGTGTTGATGGCAAAAGTATTGCATCATGGCGATTCGACCCTGATCATAACCTTCTTGCCATTTCCCTTTCGGCTGATGCGCAAGAATCTTATGCCTTGCGTGTTGTTTGTGAATCTCCCGTTTTGTCCATGCCCCATACGTACTCTTTTCGAGCATTAGAAGTTTTAAACTGTCAAGGGTTTAAAGCCAGTGTTGGTTTTAGGGCTGGAGCGGGTGTGAGTTTATCGTCACAGACCCCAAATCAATTGATGGATACGGAGTCGTTTAAGCGGATGGTTGCCACAAAACTGGGCTTAGCCAAAAAGAATAATAAGAAAGAACCCCATATTGTCATGGCGTTTGGATTACAGTCCATCAAGACTAAGGTTTCCGTCACAATGGAAGAAAAGCAGACGGAAATCAGAAGTAAAGAGAAAGCAACTTTTGCTGTTTCCGATGAGAGGTTGGTTTATCATGGAACCCTTGACTTGAACATTAGCAAAGCAGGGCGCTTTTCCTTTGATATCAGCTTTCCCAAGGGCTATGATATCGATAGTCTTCATAATACGCATATGAGCCACTGGGAAGAGTTAGAGCAAGGGGAAGAAAAGGTGATTCGAGTCTACTTAAATGAATGGCTTTTAGGTAGTACAAGCGTGAATTTAACCTTATCGAGGAATATTAGTGAATTGCCAGATGTGATTCCTGTCCCTCAACTTAGGGTGATTTCCAGCCTTAAACATGGTGGGAGATTAACCGTTTCGGCTGCACGGGGAATGCGCATGAATATTCACAATCGTAACGGATTAAGTGAAATTCGTCAACTTCAGGGTGATTCCTTATTGCATTATAGCAAAAGCTTTCGTATTTTGCAAAATGACTGGTTATTAGAAATGAAACCGGAAATCGTAAAACCTCGCATTAACGCTGACGTCTTATTGACGCATAATATTTCTGAAGGAATGGTTAAGCATAATCACCGTGTTCATTTTTCCTTCTTCAATGCCGGAGTCAAAAACTTTTCTCTTCATTTTCCTGAGGATGCTTTGGCGGTTGTGATTAAAGGGCCTAAAATCGCTCAGATACTCGATAAAGGTCATGGCCTTCGAGAGATTAAATTAGAAGAAAAGTGGTTTGGCAAAACTTACCCTCTCCAGGTTCAGTATGAAAGTCGTTACGATCATCAAAAAGGGCTCATCAACTTGGAACCTTTTAAGGTGGATCAAGTGGATTTATGGAAAGCGACCATTGCTCTTATGAGCAAAGGTCATTTGGAATTGAATGCCATGGAAAGAGATGTGGGAGGGGATGGGTCATTAACACCTGCCAATGCCAGGAATATTTCTTCAAAGTTTGCCGCGGGTGATTTATCTTCGGCTATTTATTGCTATACGACCACTTCTCAGGATGTCGATATAAAGTTGCAGGCACGTAAATTATCGGCTAGTCAGCTGCTGGAAGCTAAGGTTCTTGAAACTCGTATCGCCACTGTGGTTTCACATCAGAAAAGCCAGATACATCAAGTGGAGCTTTCTTTAAAGGTTGGCAATAAACGCTACTTGCAGTTGCTATTGCCTGAGAGTTCAAAGTTGTGGAGTTTACAAGTTGCCGGTAAGTTTGTTGTGCCTTCACTTAAGCATGTTAAAGGGCAGTCTTTTATTATGATTCCACTGCCTCATATGAGTGGTGAAGATGCCAAAACCCAATTACAGTTTACTTATGTCACAGCCGCTCAGGGAAAAGGGTTGCCTGAAAACAAGATTATGATGACGGGACCAAAATTGGATTTACCCCTACATAATATCGAATGGAAGGTTTATGCTCCTGACGATATGCAGGTGAGTCAGGTGGAGGGCTCTTTAACCCCAGTGCATTCTTTGTTGAAAGCTCTGCCGCGTCATGAATTTGATACGAGTATTTATAATCGTAGTTTGTTGGTCTCAAAAAAAGAAGCCTTGGATAATGCCATAGCACTACAAAACCTTGGTCAGGTCTTTGCTGAAAATGGTCAGCAGCTCAAAGCCCGTCAGGCTTTGGAGTCATCTTATAACTACTCTTTCTCAGATGTTGAGTTTAATAATGACGCTAAAGTTCAATTGCACCGTTTGGCTGAACAGCAGTGTATTGTCGGCCTTCATGGAACGCGGGCTCAGCTCCGCGCTCGTTCCTCTGATGTATCATCTTCTTCCGGTAAAATTATGGGTCAAGATTGGGGAGATAACTTTACCCTTCAAGATGCCGAAAGGTTGAATGATAATCTTGATAAATCTGATAGCGAAAATCTCGAACTCATTGCCAAGCGTATAGTAACCTTGCAAACCTCTACTGTATTAGCTCCTGCGCAGTTGGATGTGCATTTGCCCATTCAAGGGCAGGAACTTAAGTTTCGTAGGCCTTTGCTCGTGGAGCCATTTGGAGAAATGAGATTAGAGATATCACTGTCGCCCCTAGGTCAGGGACAACCACAGCAGTGGTTGGTGCTGTTGGGACTCGGATTATTGTTCTATGTGAGTGCAAAGAAAGCTTGGCCCGTCAAAATGGAATAGGTGAAGTTATGACTGGAGAGTCTAGAGGTGACTGATATATGTTAATTACAAATGATCAGTCATCTCTGTGATACAATTTGCGTATAATAAAATCGTGCAGTCTTTGTTCTAAGTAATTAGAAGCCTCAAAACCTCTAGAGAATATGCCTGAGGCAAAATGATAAAGTCTTTTTGGACTTAATGCGTATGATATTGCATAAAATCCAAGTGCTGAGATAACTCGGTATATATTCAACTCCCAGATGGGAACACTGGGGGTTACATTCTTGGAGCCGACAAAAGATGTGATATTAGCTAAGCTGTTAATGTAACTATCGCTAGGCTCGGGTAGCATTTCTTTTTCTCTTAAATCCCTATAAATTTCAGACCCTGGGTATGGTGAAAAAATCCAAGGAAAGCTGTCAGCGACTCCATAAGCTTACATTTACCCACAGATTCCGTGCCGGGATAAGGCTTACTGACCTTTATGATAGTTAATTTTTATCTTTCGCGTGTGGAGAAAATAACAACCATGATGTTGAAATATCATGAAGTCGCTCAAGACCACGCCAGATAACTTCGTTACCAGGTAGTCCATCACATTTTCTGTCGATAAATCCGCCCAGTCTGGCCACAAGTCTTGTGGCTTCACTTAGGGATGGTGGCAGGTCAGGTGGAGTCGATGTCTTCGTTGAAAAGCAGGTCAGCGCTTTCCAATCATGATCGTCAAAGAATACT
>JADGBV010000519.1 GCA_015231345.1 Planctomycetota bacterium | reverse complement strand
ATGAAAACGTTTGATGGATCCATCAGGGGTGCGACTTCCCTCTGGAAAAATGAGTATGGAATATCCGTCATTTACTTTTTTCTGAAGTTTAGGTAAACTTCCTTCAAGGCCTTGATATATGGGGTAGTATTCGGCATAACGGACTACAAGGCCGTAAAATGGGTTGTTCCATACCCACTGATTGGTTAGTACAATGACCTTAGGATTCAACATTAGAATAAGCACGAGGTCTAAGTGGGACTGATGATTTGCTATGAGTACAGCAGGTTTAGTGAAATCTAATAACTCTAGGTTAATGATCGTCTTTTTTAGTGGAATATTGATAAAAACGATGAAGCGAGAAAATAAATGAATCATGTTATGAAATATTTTCTTCTTAGCTATGCGATCTCCTGGGAGAATGGTAAAAAAGGGTAAGCAAAAAGTGAGTAAGAAGCAACCTATAAGAAAAATAAGAAAAGTCCCAAGCGACATGAGATAACTTAATAAAGTGACTGGTACTTGTCTGCGGTATTTACCTGAATAAAAAAGGCATTTAAACCCCTTGGGGATGGTGAAAGAGGCGAGGGCTCCATGCCCTATTAGAATTGCTGTGCCTTGAGGGATAATGGCTAAACTTTGGGATGAAAAGATAAGGTTCATTAAGTTGAAACAAAGCCAGAATACACATAGGGGAGGGAGTAGTGACTTGAAACTCTCAACAAAAGTCAACTGATTTTTTGGCCCATACATGTGCCGTTTTAGTGCAAGTATAAGTATATGCATGTTCATGCATGCCCCCATTATGAAGATGAAATATTTATCTCTAAGCTCATTCTGCTCATCTATAAGATTCGCATTGTTGAGGTGGCTTCCTAGGATTAACCCTAGTCCCAGTGAAAAACCAATTATTATTGCTAGTTCGGCCCGGCCTGTCGTAATCAAAACGATAAGGCAGCAGGTAGCCCAAAGAATCTGTTCTGGAAGTAGATCGAGAGATATTATTTCTGATAGCCCAAATTGAGAGATGTGGAGAAGGGCATAGCAAAGAAGATATAAAACTAAAGGAGTGTTAGTAATAATCTTCAGGAACTTCATGTTAACAAATAGAGAGGTTAATCAGACATCTGCCTTAAGTAAAAATTTATGAATACTCTCCTCTGCGTGAGCGGCACGAGTCAACGTATCAGCAGCTTCTTCGTAGCCTTCATGGGATTGAGACTTTATGATTCGCGCTGATTTTAGTGCAAATTCGCGTAGAGTATCTCCAGCTTCAGTCATCATCTTTGAGGCATCCTTGAAATCTTTATGCCCCGTCATTTCATAGGCTTCTTGAAGAAAAGCAGAATAGAGAAATCGAAACCCAGCTCCTCCGGTACCAATCTCTTCTTGCATACGCACAACGCTTCCCAAAAATAAGTGGGCTTTTTGTGGATTACGGTGAGCTGAAAGAGTCTTGATTTTTTTGGCCAAGGTTCTCATTCCCCATGTGCCTACATAGGGGATGGGCGCTCCGGTCATCTGTTTGGAGGTTTTCTTGATGGCTGCCGTGACTAGGTTTTCTAGAGGAGGTATTTTGCTGAAATCGGTAATCTGGTAACAACGCCCCTTAGGAGCAAAGAGGCCGGTGGCAAAACGAGCACGGTTAAGGTCAACTTCGTTGCACCGAACTGGCATTTCTGCAATAGGATCACTGATGAGATACTCGTCGCCTTCGTAACCATAAACAACTAGATTGTGAGCATTGAAATGAAAACGCATATGAGGAGGAAAGTAGGGTAACCAGTACACCGAGCTTTGGCAACCAACAATTTTACCTTCATCCAACATCTTTTTGAGATCAGCATTGGCATCGACGGCGTTCTTATAACGTTTTTGAATTAGGGGAGCATTAAGCTTATTTGTTAAGCGGCGAATGATTCCCCCAGGGGGTATGCGATATGATGTAAGAGGAACGCCTCCCATTCGAATAAAAGGAAAATAGGCAAAGGCTAAGCCGGTTCCAAGTCCGAAAGCCATGGCTTCGGAAATATTCAATCCCCCGTGTCGAAATATTGAGGATATTGCCCCACTTTCACAATGGGCGGCATGTTGATGCTGAAAAGCAATGCTGGTCATGACTCTTGAAAGGGTATTGTTTGTAAGGCCGGGAGGTCCATGCCCATAGCATTGGCATATCGTTGCAATTTTTTATTGCTGAGCTTTTTAAAAACTTCAGGTTTTAAGTGACGCCGGACTTGAAATTGAAAAAAACCACTGCATTGAGCCAGGAGCTGGATATCCATACGCTTTGCATGCATGTGATACTCTAAAGCTGAGCTCAACCCCTGAGTCGCCTTGTGGTATGCTTCGTTTTTGAGTTGTTCGTATTGATTTACGAAAAGTGAAGTGACGGTTTCTTCTACTTGCCAACCGTTGGTAGGAACGATTTCGTATTGGCCCTCATCGTTAACCGCATAAACTGCTTTCCTTGCTCCATCGAGCATGGGATTTTGGTCTTGAGGAACCTCGTCTTTCTTCATTTTTCTTTGCTAAATGCAGCTTTACAAGGAAAAAAGGTGCATGCGACCTTTTCATGAATGTCAGGGTAATTTACCGAAGCAGGGTCTTCCGCAAGGAAAGAATGTG
>JADGBV010000518.1 GCA_015231345.1 Planctomycetota bacterium | reverse complement strand
ATAGCTGCTTTAATTTCACCAGCGATTTTTTGAGATTTCTCACGAAAGTCTGCCAAACGTACAAGAATACCATCCAAAACACCACCAGCCTCACCAGCTCTTACCATATTGACATACAAAGAGTCGAAAGCTTTTGGGTAGTGACTCATGGAGTCAGACAGAGGCGTACCCTGCTCAACTTCATCACGAATATTACGAATCGCTTTTTTAAGCACACCAGGCTTAAGCATATTCATTAAAATTTCTAAACTACGTAAGGTATTCAAACCAGCGTTTTGCAGAGTTGCAAACTGGCGAGTAAAATTCGTCAATTCTTTTTGATTAACCCCACCAAAAGTAATTTCGTTAAGGTTGATTTTTGACTTTGCCATATGATCAATCCATTGTTACAGTTGCATGCACCACTTCTTCAATAGTCGTAATACCATCAAAGATTTTCTGAATCCCTACTTGTCTCAAGGGAATCATTCCCATTTCTAAAGCTTTTTCTGTTAATTCTTGAATGGAGCTATGTTTCAAGACAAGCTCGCGTAGTGTGTTATTCAACTCAAGAATTTCATAGAGGGCGACTCGACCTCTATACCTAGTATGACGACATTCATCACAGCCTTCGCCCCGATAAAAAGTCACATCACCTGGTATGGTTGCAGGGTCAATGCCCAATTGCATAAGGCTTTCCTGAGAAGGAGTGTAAGGCACCTTACAAGCAGGGCATATGGTCCGGACAAGACGCTGGGCAATAATGGCTTCTACTGTTGCTGCCACCAAAAAGGCATCAATACCCATATCCACCAAACGAGTTATGGATGAGGGCGCATCATTTGTGTGCAGTGTACTAAAAACTAAGTGACCAGTAAGGGATGATTCTACGGCAATTTCAGCTGTTTCTTTATCCCGGATCTCACCAACCAGAATCACATCTGGGTCCTGACGCAAAGATGCCCTAAGACTCTTACCAAATGTTAGCCCTTGAGTGGGGTTAATGGGTACCTGAATTAACCCGTCAATATTATATTCGACAGGGTCTTCATTCGTAATGATTTTCACATCTTCTTTATTAATTTCATTTAGGCAGGCGTAAAGAGTTGTCGTCTTACCTGAGCCCGTGGGGCCCGTCACAAGAACAACTCCACTTGGTTTTTTAATAACGCGGTCAAAGACAGTAAGTTCGTGATCAGACATACGTAAGTTGTGAAGATCCAGAGAAACCACGCCTTTATCTAATATACGCAGTACAGCCGATTCACCAAATTTAGTTGGAATCGTTGATACACGTAAATCAACGGGGCGACCAGCAATAGTGAGGGCAATACGCCCGTCCTGTGGAAGCCTAGTTTCGGAAATATTCAATTTGGATATAATTTTAATACGAGCAATCAAGGCTGCTGCCATTTGTGGTGGCGGGGCCTCCATTTCATAAAGGACACCATCAACACGGTACCTGACGCGGAAACCATCTTCATAAGGCTCAAAGTGCACATCACTTGCCTCGTGCTCAATACCCGCTTTAAGAACATGATTAAGCAGTTTGATAACAGGACGCGAATCGGCCATCTGCATCAAGTCGCCAGATTTCTCCATTTCATCAAATGTCTCAACCGTACTATCGGTTAAGTCATCCATGATGCTATTGAGGCCACCTAATTTTGCACCATGGTACTTCTCTATAGCGTCACCAATATCAGCAATATCAGCCAAGACAGGCTCGATAGGCATATTAACCACAAAACGAATATCATCGGTTAGAGTTATATTTACAGGGTCCTGCATCGCGACATAAAGAACTCCATCCACTTCTTTAAAAGGAACGGCCCTGAATTCGTCGCATTTATCAAAAGGCATTTTGGCGATAATCTCGTCTGGAATCTTCTCTAGGTCTTCAGCATCAATAAAAGTACATTCGTAATGCTCCGAAAGCACTTCCGAAAGCTCATGCTTTGTGACAAAGTCCATTACCACCAATTGTCGACCGAGCTGGTAGCGTATTTCAGCAACTTGTTGTTCCTGTAGCGCTACCTCTAGCTGGTACTTGGTGATTAAGCCATTATTGACAAGAAGGTCGCCGATCCTGATACTCACGATATATATTAAGCTATAATATGAGAAATAGATGATTTATGAAATGTTAACGTGCCTTTATTGCGCGCATCTACAAGAACAATAACTTCTTCGTCACGTATTTCTTCGATTGTGCCAATAATTCCACCCAAGCTCTGAATTTTATCACCTTTTTTCATAGCGCTCATTAATTCTTCTTTTTTCTTTTTTTCTTTTCTCGTATTTGATGTCATAAGAAACATTAATACTAAAAAAGCCGCGATCAAAGGCACCGCGCTTACTATACTTTTGCCAAAGTCATCCATTCTAAAATTACCTATCAAACATTGAATTTATTTCTTTTACACTCAGCTCCCACTTAGCATTTCGTCCATGTGGGCAGCAGCCCTGATGAATATCCATGCTTAAAGTTGCAGCGACTATATTATTGATCTCGTCCATAAGGAGAATGGCATCTTTAATTGATCTGGAGTTTTATCAATCAGCATCCGTTGCAATTCGTCCTCTTGGTCAGCAGTAAGTGTTCGTCGTTCGCCGGGTTTAGTTCCACGCTTTTTCAATTTGATGCCAG
>JADGBV010000517.1 GCA_015231345.1 Planctomycetota bacterium | reverse complement strand
GAGTGATAAATCTCTCAGGAATCAGACTGTCCCAGATTGACTAAGTCGTGATATCGTTAATTTTACACATTTATCTTAGAAAATACAGATGAAGATAATCGTTACAGGTGGGGCTGGTTTTATTGGCTCAGAGGTCGTTCGCCAGCTGATAAAGGAAACGGAAAACGAGGTTTTGCTGCTCGATAAACTTACCTATGCCGGTAATTTAGAGTCTTTAGAAGATGTTTCTTCTCACAGGCGTTATCGCTTTCAGCAATGTGATATTTGTGACGCTGAAGCTATTAAAGCGTGTGTAAACGACTTCAAGCCTCATGCCATTATGCACCTTGCAGCCGAATCCCATGTGGACCGTTCTATTGATGGCCCAGGGGAATTTATCCAGACTAACATCGTTGGCACGGCCACCCTTCTACAAGTCACTTTGGATTACTGGCGGAGCTTGAGCAAAGAGGAACAGGTGTCTTTTCGTTTTCACCATATTTCCACCAATGAAGTTTATGGCACTTTGGGGGAGACAGGTCTTTTTGAAGAAACAACTCCTTATAGCCCCAACTCTCCCTACTCAGCCAGTAAGGCTTCATCAGACCACTTGGTGCGTGCTTGGTTTCATACCTATGGTTTGCCTGTGTTAGTAACAAATTGTTCTAATAACTATGGCCCTTATCACTTTCCTGAAAAACTTATTCCACTGGTCATATTAAATGCACTAGAAGGTAAAGAATTACCTGTTTATGGTAAAGGTGAGCAAATCAGGGATTGGCTATTTGTGGAAGACCATGCTCGAGCTTTGCGTTTGGTTGTCGATAGAGGTGAGCCTGGTGAGACTTATAATATTGGCGGTCATAATGAACTGAAAAATATTGATGTGGTGAGGGCTATCTGTGCTCTGCTGGATGAACTCTCTCCCTCCACTGAGGGGCGCCCTTATCAGGAGCAAATTTGTTTTGTTGCTGATAGACCCGGTCATGATATGCGTTATGCTATCGATGCCTCGAAAATTGAAAAAGAACTTGGCTGGAAGCCAAAGGAGTCTTTCGATAGTGGCTTACGTAAAACAGTTGAGTGGTACTTAAATAATAAGACTTGGTGGGAGAGAGTCCGCAGCGGAGTTTATCAAGGCCAACGTTTAGGTTTGGGAGAGGAATCATGAAAGGGATTATCTTAGCTGGAGGGTCGGGAACTCGTTTGCACCCCCTCACACAAGTTGTCAGTAAGCAGTTGCTTCCTGTTTATGATAAACCTATGATCTACTATCCCTTGTCGACATTAATGTTGGCGGGCATTAGGGAAGTGTTGATAATTTCTACACCTCAAGATTTACCTCTCTTTAAAAAACTTTTAGGTGATGGTTCAAGTTTTGGTATGGAAATACAATATGCTGAGCAGCCTAAACCAGAAGGTTTGGCGCAAGCTTTTATTATCGGGGCGGACTTCATTGGTGATGAAAAAGTGGCTCTCATTCTAGGTGACAATATTTTTTATGGCGGAGGTTTAAGCGATTTGTTGACTCAAGCTACAGAGCTAGAAGAGGGGGCAGGGGTTTTTGGCTATTATGTTGCGGACCCTGAACGTTATGGTGTGGTCGAGTTTGATGATGACGGTATTGCAGTGAGCTTGGAAGAAAAGCCAAAGCAGCCAAAATCTAACTATGCCGTTGTTGGACTCTACTTCTATGACAATAGTGTTGTTGCTAAGGCTAAAAACTTAAAGCCTTCAGCAAGAGGAGAGTTGGAGATCACAGATTTGAATCGTTTGTATTTGGAGGCTGGCAAGTTGAATGTGCAGACAATGGGGCGAGGAATGGCTTGGTTAGATACAGGTACACATGATTCTCTCCATGAAGCATCATCTTTTATTGAAACCTTGGAGAATCGCCAAGGACTCAAGATTTCATGCCTTGAAGAGATTGCTTATAATCAAAACTGGATTGATGAAAATGCGTTAAGGATTGCAGGTGAGTCTATGGCAAAAAATCAGTATGGGCAATACCTGCTAAGTTTATTGGATAAAAGAAGATGAAAATCACTCGTAGTGAATTAGAAGGCGTGCTGCTTTTAGACCCTCCTTGCTTCGGAGACTCCCGAGGCTTTTTTATGGAATTATGGAACGAAGAGACTTATAAAGAGCTCGGTTTTACTCATTCTTTTTTGCAAGATAACTTATCCCGTTCAGCTAAGGGTGTGTTGCGAGGTTTGCATTATCAAAATCCGCATGCTCAGGGAAAACTGGTCTCAGTTCTTGAAGGCGAAGTCTATGATGTGGCATTAGATATTCGGCGTGGGTCTCCTACTTTTGGAAAGTGGGAAGCTTATTATCTTTCAGATCAAAACAAAAGTCAGCTTTATGTTCCTCCGGGCTTTGCTCATGGTTTTGTCGTTGTCTCAGATAGTGCTCTCTTTACCTATAAATGTACAGATCTTTATCATCCTGAATGTGAAAAAACTATTCTTTGGAGTGATCCAGATCTTAATATTCCTTGGCCTGTCGATACTCCCTTGCTTTCCAAAAAAGATAAAGAAGGTATAGCCCTTAAAGATATGCCTGAAGGAGACTTACCAAACTATGGGGATTCATTTAATTCATAGAATTTCAAAAAGCTAATGCTGTACCTACAACCTTCATTCTTGTGGG
>JADGBV010000516.1 GCA_015231345.1 Planctomycetota bacterium | reverse complement strand
CAAACCTTCATGCGCTCTCCATAAGCTTTTTCAAGAAGCTTAGCCACCTTATAGCCTACATCCAAGCCAACTTCATCCACATCTCCACTTTCCACAATTTCTCCTTGATTCATCACTAAAACTCGATCTGAAATATGACGAATCACGCTTAAGTCATGAGAGATAAAAAGAATGGTTAAGTGTAAATCCTCTTTAAGATTTTCCAGTAAATTTAGGATTTGTGCTTGGACTGAAACATCTAAGGCACTCACAGGTTCATCACAAATGAGTAATTTAGGCTGAGGGGCGAGGGCTCTAGCTATGCCAATACGCTGCCTTTGCCCGCCTGAAAACTCGTGAGGGTAGCGATAGAGCATGCTTATATCTAGCCCCACATTTTCCATTAACTCCATGCTTTTATAGAGTGCCTCTTTGCGCTTACATATACCGAAATTGATAAGAGGTTCGGAGATGATTTCAGCCATTGTCATGCGTGGATTCAAGCTGTTATAGGGGTCTTGAAAAATCATTTGAATCTCAGGATGAAGACCCAATAAAGCCTGATTTTGATAGCTAATGGTGCCTGAACTTGCCTGATGTAGGCCTGCAATCATGCGTGCTGTAGTGGATTTGCCACAACCACTTTCACCTACTATTCCAAGCACTTCGCCTTCTTGTATGGTAAAACTTATCTCTTTGACGGCATGGACTTCTTCGTTCTTTTGGAAGAGTCTACTTTGACTTATGTATGTTTTAGAAAGTCCTCTGACGTCTAGGATAATATCATTTTTTTGACTCATATTATGCCCCCTCATTATTCAAATAACAACGAGAGAGGTGATTCTCCTCAAGCTTTTCCAATCTAGGAAAAGGACCTTGGCACTTCGGGCTAGCTTTGGCACAACGATTGTAATAGCTGCATATTGTTGGGACTTCTTGTAATTTTGGAGGAGTTCCAGGGATGGAAGGTAGCTGCGCTCCACGTGAGCCAACGAGTCGGGGCCGAGAATCAAGGAGGGCTTGAGTATAAGGGTGTGCAGGTTGCCGAAGTATTTTGTCCGAAGGGCCATACTCAACAATGGAGCCACCATACATGACAGCTGTGTATTCGCACATTTCTGAAACGATGCCTAAATCATGAGAGATAAGGACAAGACTGGCATTCTTCTCTTTTTGGATATTTTTGATTAATTGTAATATTTGAGCTTGTGTGGTCACATCCAGAGCTGTTGTCGGCTCATCTGCAATGAGTAAATCGGGCTTAAGTAGCAAAGCCATGGCAATCATGACACGTTGACACATCCCTCCAGATAGTTCATGGGGGTAGCTTCGACAAATGCGTTCTGTGTCTTTCAAGCCTACATAAGAGAGCATGGCGTGAACTTGCTCTAAGGCTTCTTTATAATTCAGATTGGTATGAATGCTAAAGAGTTCCGTAAGTTGTTTTTCAATGCGCATATAAGGATTTAGGCTGCTCATGGGGTCTTGAAAGATCATACTGATGTCTTTACCGCGTATTTTTTGCAAATCGTCTTTTGAGATTGTGCTTAGATTGTGCTCCTTAAAAAAGACTTCGCCGTCACTTATCCTAGCTCCTGCAGGGAGTAAATTCATCAGGCTATACGCTAGAGAGCTTTTGCCGCAGCCACTTTCACCGACCACCCCTAATGAAGAATTTTCCTGAAGCGTAAAGCTCAAATCATGGATCGCTAGGGTTGACGGCTTCTTACCATAACGCAAAGAAATATTCTTGACCTTGAGCAGAGCACTCATGATTGACTCCTTGCAGCAAACAGAGCACTCATGATAGACTCCTTACCAAACAAAGTAATCATGACTGATTCCTCAATTTGGGATCGAGGGCATCTCTTAAACCATCGCCAAAAGAATTAAGCCCGAGTAGCATGAGGCCCATAGCAAGGCAAGGAAAGATGAGTAGCCAGCTATTCTCTCCATTAAAACCTAGACTGAGACTGCCCTGATGGACTAATGCCCCCCACGAATCTAAGCTTTTTCCTTCGTACTGGACTTGCAGGCCAATAAACGCTAGGAAGCTTTCTTCTAATATAACTGCTGGTACCGTAAGAGTGGTGTAAATAACAATGGGTCCCATGGCATTAGGAATTAAGTGGCGAAAGATAATGGTGAAAAAACCTGCTCCACATATTTTGGCTGCATCAATATACTCTTTTTGCTTAAGCGATAAAACTTGAGAGCGGACAATACGTGACATGGTGAGCCATTGCACGCATCCCAAGGCGACAAATAGCATAATAAGATTGCGGCCGAAAGTGGAGAGGAGCAAGATGACCAAAAACATAAAAGGTATGGCATAGAGAATATCCACTCCAGACATGATAATTTTATCGTACTTACCACCGAGGTACCCGGAAACCGCTCCCACAATGACGCCTATTAATAGACTGACAAAAGTAGCGGCTAGGCCTATCATTAAAGATATGCGTCCTCCATAGAGTATGCGAGCTAATAAATCCCTGCCGGCATGATCTGTACCTAGTAAGTGATAAATCTCGCTTATTTTACCGTCTGCGGAGACTTCTGTGATATTCTCAGCTCTTTCGCTAAAGGAAGTGATTGCTTGAGTTTCACTGGAATCTTCACTTTTTTGCTCGATATGACTAACAATAGATTTGTTTAAGCT
>JADGBV010000515.1 GCA_015231345.1 Planctomycetota bacterium | reverse complement strand
CCATTGAGGCATAGCTGGCATTATCTTGGCGTATTTTCGAAATACCGTATCGCTCTTGAACAACATCTTTCTCCAGCGTAGGCAGCTTAGCTACCTTTTGCTCATACTTAGCTAAATGACGCTTACACGCCTGAATAGGTGTATGAACAGTATAAAAAGACAAGTACAGCAAAAATGGTTTTTTCTCATCACGCTCTTTTACTAACTTAATGGCTTCGCTTGTCAAATAATCAGGAAGGTATGTCCCTTCTGGAACTTTAGGAAGACATGGGTTTTTAAAAGGAGCATAATAACCACCTTTGGGAGAACCAACTGCCCACCCGCCAATATTGACATCAAAACCCTGAGCTTTGGGCCAATGTTTTTCAGTTTCACCCAAATGCCATTTTCCCAAAAACCACGTAGCGTAACCTGCATTTTTCAGCTCCTCTGCAATAGTGATTTCTTTAAGCGGAAGTTCTTGTTTGATTGCTGGCCCTGTGAGTTTTCTATTTTTAGGTCTTACTCCTGGAATCCAATCCGTAATACTAATTTCCTTACGGCATGGATTCTTTCCTGTCATAATTGCTGCACGCGTGGGGCTGCACACTGGGTGAGCAGAGTAGCCATTCGTAAAGCGCACTGAGTGCTGAGCCAACTTATCAATATTGGGAGTATCATGCAATGTACTGCCGTAGCAAGCGATATCTTTCATGCCCAAATCATCCACTAAAATGACCACAACATTGGGTCTGGCTTTGGCGAACAAAGGCACAATAAGCAGACACATGACTGTCAGCATGAGGGAGAACTTCATTTTTCTAAACATCAAATTCACTTCGCTAAAAATCTATATCCTATATCATATTTAGTATATTTGATTTTCAAAGTGATTACTCAAAATGATCGTATATTTTTCTTTTTTGCTTAGGTCCAGTTAAGCCATTGCTAGCTGTTTCACAAATAGTGAAAATACTAAGCACTTTGCTTGTCATAGTCCAGTTAGCAAATTCGTGATCGACTGACCAATACTATCTGAGAGCACAAAACCAATTTGGGCAATACACTTATAAGCCAAGGCTATTTGAGCTATAGCTAAGGGTGCGATAGTTATTTGTGCCAAACTAAATACACCAATGCCTATTTGGCTAATATTAAGAATACCGGCACCAAATTGGCTAATGGCAATAATGCCAACAGCAGGAATGGGCAATCTATTTTTGGTGTAGCAAAATGAAATGCATATCAGTGGCAATCCAAATAAGGTCGCCTTAGATTTATAGTAAAAACCATATCCCTTCCACACAGCCTTATAGGGTTGCGGCGCACCACATTTTGGGCATAACGATGCATTCTCGCTTACTTGCTCGTCACATTCTCTGCAATTGACCATATGGAGATTTAAGAAATAGAGGGTATATATAGTACGGCTGAAATGAAAAGGTGGCTCAAAAGATGAATATCCTAATACAGTTATCTAAATTTACGACCTTTGTTTAGTCTACTCGATGTCATCAAGATCAAGCTGAGCAACATCTATCTTCATTGCCTTAGCGACTTTTTTAAGAGTAGAGTGTGAAGGGTTGCCATTTTCAATTTGAGAATATGCAGACTGAGTTGTTTTCATACGTTTTGCCATTTCTTTCTGATTGATTCCCAGATGCTTTCTCCATGCCTTTATTAGATTGCCACCATTGCTCACTGAATGAGTGATTACTTCATGTGGTATTGTTGGCTCAGGTCTAAAAGCTCTTACAAAGTCATCATAAGATATGATGGCGTACTCATGCCGACCATTTTTGTCAATGAATTGTGGTTTGTTAGTAAGTGCGGTTGTCACGTTTCTTTACCTCCTGAATTTCGATAATTGTTCCTATATCATCAAATATGATACGATAATTCCCAAGCCGGAGACGATACCCATCGCGATTGACGAGCTTCTTAATGTCTCCTTTGCAATTGGGAAAGTTAACTAATTCGGAAACAGCAGTTACAATTCGTTTTTGATAATTACTAGGTATCTTTCTTAGCTGTTTTGCTGCTTTCCTCGTCCAGTTTATCGCACTCATGACTTATATTATAAGCCTTAAACTTATATTCAAGTGTTTTTATTAAATATCCGAATAGTATTATGCTGCAAAATCTAATATAACTTCGAGAATAAAGAAAGGCATCCACGATCCCCCTGCCTTCTACTTCTTATTCCCAAAATCATCCTTTCCCACCATTTCTTTGCAGGCTCACCCTCCATATATTTCACAGCTGAAACAAATACATCTGCAAGACAGACTTCTGCATTGCTCGGGACAGATAAGCATCTTTCAAGGGCGAATCTAATATGTGGCCGTTAGGTGTTAAACAAATAACCTAACAGCCACCTTTTCACTTTACAAAGCGGCCGTTAGATTAAAATTTACAACATTAACGGCCGGCTCTAAGAACTATGACATTTTGGGGAAGACAAAAAGAAGTAAAGCTGCTTCAGGAGTGGGCAAGAGATTGGTCTCTCTTTTCTGTCGTGTATGGCCGTCGTCGAGTGGGAAAAACCCGCCTGATAGAAGAGGCTTTTTCAAATGAAGAAGTGCTTAAAATTGAGGGATTGGAGGGGCAAAGTACCAAGGAGCAAAAGAGTATCTTCATAGAATCTGTCGTAGATTTTTTCGA
>JADGBV010000514.1 GCA_015231345.1 Planctomycetota bacterium | reverse complement strand
GATTTGTTGCAGCAGGTTAAGGATTTTCTCGACTCGAACGGCTACTTCTTCAGGGTTGGCTTCAGTGGAATAGCCAATGCTATTTAGAAAAACGAGTAATTCTTTCGGTGAAATTTGTAAGCCTTCTTTGCCGCTGGCGACGAGAAAGCGGTTGAGCCAACGGTTTTCTTCAGCGGTAAGGCCATTACTTTGGGCTTTTTGGTCTGCGCCTTCGTTGAGTAAGGATAATTCAGGTGGGGTGCCACCTTTTTCGACGACAAATTGGTATTCGCTGCCTTCTTGAAGGTCGGCTGCTACTTTTGCTTCGATGGTTTGTGAGCCTACTTTTAAGAGGTAGAGCTCATCGCCCAGTTTATCCACCACGGTGGCTTTGATGACATCGCCCTGAATAACAGCACCGCCAGGGTCTTGGCCGTAAGCTTGGGAGGATTGATTTCCGCTGATGGATAAAGGTTGCATGAAAAATAATATCGGCTTAAGAACTGCGTTTTTTTATAAGTATCTTATAAAGATGAATTTCTCTGCGACCTAAAAAATTGTCCCCATTTGAATGCCAAAGCGGCCACCGGTTTTCTCGGCCACGGGTTTTGCCACAAAGCCTTGGATGGGGCCAACTGGTGTGCGTAAAACAAGGCCCATGCCAATGGCGGCTCGGGGCTTGATGGACGATGGCATGAATTGATCTTCAAAGACTTGCCCTGCTTCATAGAAAAGTGTGCCGTCTAAGTAGCTTTCCAGTGGATAGAAAAGTTGTAGGCCAAAAGAAAAAAGACTTGCGCCTCCCTCCCCGTCGTTTCCGGCGATATCATCCTCCCTAAAGCCTCTTAGGGAGTTCACGCCACCCAGAAAAAAGCGGTCAGCTAAGGGGAGGGTGGAGTTGCTTCTAGATGTGATGCTATGGCCAAGGCGAACCCAAGGAGTCAGCAAACTACCGCCAAATTTGAAACCATAACTTAGGGTGTAATCACCAGTGTAAGTATAGGCTTCTTTATCTTCGAAATAGTTGATGAGCGTGTTAAGAGTCGTATAACCAAAACCTTTAGCGGGAGTGAGTGCCTGCTTTGCTGCATTTTGCCGGGAAAATAATTCTAAGCGCATGGACTGTTCTCTACCTTCAGGGTTATCATCTTCTCGGTAGGCAAGAGATACAATTTGGGAGAAAGACTCGGTCCAGTGGCGTGCGAGGCTAAGTTCTGTGTATTGCTGTTTGTTCACAATATCTTTGGTGGTGATGAGTTCTTCTTTGAGTGCAAATGATGCACTGCCGATGAAATTACTATCAAACAAGAAGGGGTCTTTGAGTATGGCGCGTTGAAAGGATTCTCTTGGGCGAGAATCATTGGCTAAAGAAAAAGACTGCCCTCGCCAACCAAGATTTGCTAAATTTAGCCTTAAAGCCCATAGAAGCCCTTCTCCTGTTTCGTACCCAATAGTTGAGGCGAAACTTATCTTAGCCTGCTCTCTAAATGAGAAGGTGATATCTTTGCTGCCATTTATGCTTTTACCCCATTTATACTCTATGGAACGAAAGAGATTGAGTTGATTCAACACTCCGAGGGCTTTTTCGAGTCGTTCACTATTAGCAGCTTCGCCTTTTTTCAGGATAAGCCTGGAGCGTACAAAGGCTTCTTGTTTAGGGGACAGGTTTTTTAGCACAATTTCGCCAATATTCCAGCGTTCACCTTCTTTGATCGTATAGTGAAGGCTTATCCTCGGGTAGCGACGGCTCATGAGGACTTTATTTTGAATGACCTGAGTGCCGATAAAGTTATGTTTGATATACCATGATTCAATTTTTCTGCGGTATAAGTCTAGCTCTGCTTCACGATAGTTTTTGCCATCTTCATAGCCCATGATTTCTTTAAGTTGACTTGATTCCCATTCATGGTTGCCCCGCAGGGTTAGTTGGTTGACGCTATAGATGTCCTTGGGCTTAAGCTTAAGTTTGAGAGTGATGGGTCGGGTCTTACGAATTAAGTGACTTTCTTTTTGGATTGAATATAATTGTTGAATATTGTCACTCAGGCTAAGGGGCTCATTTTGATAGTCGTGGAGGACTTCTAATTGAGCGACTTGAGCATTTGCGTAGCCGTTGTCGGCTAGACGAGTGAGGAGTTTGTTTTGAAAAAGTTCGAGCCTTCTTTGGTTAAAAATAGCTTGTCTTAATTTGCCTGATTGGAACCATGCGTCCTCAGGGTAAGAGATGCCTTCAGGCCAGCCTTCAATTTGAACGGTATCTAAACTGAATTGTTCGCCCAAATCAAAATGAATACTGAGATCGATGCTCTTTACCTTTCGGTGACGATTGCCTTGACGCCTCGGCCATAAGTTATTCTGATTTACTAATTGTTTAATATGAAAGTTTGCAAAGAGATAACCTTGAGCCATAAGAAATCGTGAGATGGCTTTGGGTAGCATTTGTTTGGCCTCGGCATAATTTCCTCTAAGAAGAGTGGGTTCAACTTTCTCTAGTTCTTCACGCAGCAGAAGTACTTTGCTTCCTGGCCAGGTTTTGTGGAGGCCGGAGAAAATCCAATTGACCTTAGCTTGATTCGATGTGGGCCGGGTGGGTGTGTTGGTGTTTCCTTTGACGAGTTGTGTCCAGGTATCAACATTTTTAGAAAAACGAAAACCCATAAAAGCA
>JADGBV010000513.1 GCA_015231345.1 Planctomycetota bacterium | reverse complement strand
AGATTTTTGCTCAGAATCTTGTTGATCATAAGAAGTGTTTTTAGAGATGAGTGCCTGATAATCTTGTTTTTTTTGATCCCTTTTAAGGCCTGCTTCTGCATCAGATATATTTTCATTTTGTATCTCGATGTTTTGCATCTCGGCTTCTTCGACTTCTGGAGCAAGGACATTAAATACAATACCTCTTGATGCTCTAGACGAACTTAACTCTTTAGTTTGTCTCGGGAGGCTTCTTTTTGATACTTTGCTTTGGACGAGGGGGCTTTGTTCTAAGCTATTATCAAGATTTAAATCCTCAATTTGTTGCCTTGTTGATTGTTGCTGCCGCACTCGACTATTGCTTTCTTGGCCAAAGTAGTCTTCCTCCCAAGACTCCTCATCCTTTTGATAAGAGGAACTTCTGGAGAGAGAAAAAAGTGAACTAACCTCGGGTTTCAAAAAACTTGGCTTGAGGTAGAGATTTGCTAAGTCCCCTTTGATTTCTTCCGGGATGAAAGTAGGCGTTTGAAGGAGAGCATAAATGCGGTCAATTTTACTTAATGCTTCTGGACTTGCTTGGCGTGGCAACTTAAGTTGCTTTACAAGTTCAAGCTCAGAGGGAATGGGTTTGTAGGGAGTGCGGAAGCCATCATCTGGGTCAATTTGAAAATAACCAATGAGGCCAGGAATATCAGTTGGTTTTGCTAAGGGCGATAAACGAGGTGTTCCTCCGGCAAGGTTAATATGAGCGTACTCTTCAAAGGCACGTTGTTCTTCTATTTTCAGTAAATTAACTATATTGCTGTCTATACGGTCGAGTAGGTCTTCTGCTGAGGCCCTCCTACGTAAAAAACTTTCAATTTCTAATTTGCCTTGGGTGCGAAAATATAAAATAAGGCATGGTATGAGTAGGGTGAGAGAAAAGGCTATAAGTCCCAGGCGAACTTTTCGCTGGGAAGATTGTTTTGAGTGATGTATACCTGTTCTCATGGAAGCCAATTTTAAGAGCTAAGAGTGTAACCTTCACCCCTAATAGTCACTAATATTTTTGGTTGCTTGGGGTTTTGTTCGATTTTCCGTCGGAGTTTAACGACGTGTATGTCCACAGTTCTGGTTTCAATTTTTGCATCAGGGTGGTAGCCCCAGACTTTGACTAAAAGTTCTTCCCTTGGCACAGGGCGATGGGATTCTTTGCATAAATAGGCTAAAAACTCAACTTCTCTTTTGGTGAGAGGGATCTCTTTTTTGTTTGAGGGGAGTGAGATGGTGAGGTTCAGTGTATCCACTGTAATATTACCTGGTAAATTTAAATGGGCTTGCTTTTGCTCTAGTCGTCTGCTACGTCTCAAAACGGCATCAACTCTCAAAAGAAGTTGCTGGATGGAAAAAGGCTTGGCGACATAATCGTCTGCTCCAAGAGATAAGCCAGAAATGATATCCTCCTCATTGCTTCTGGCGGTGAGCATAATAATGGGTTGTTCGCGATCAGTGCGCCGAATTTCTTCACAAACTTGATAGCCGTCCATTTCTGGCAGCATGATATCAAGCAGAATCATGTCGAATTGGCCTCTTAAGGCTTTTTCTAAACCTGTTTTGCCATCTTCAGCCCAGTCAACGTCATAACCGTGAAAAACGAATAAATCAATTAAGCCCTGGCGGATGGGCTCTTCGTCTTCTATGATGAGTAGTGTGGGTTTTTTCATGAGAAATACAATCCTTTGTTGCTTAGAGTAGTATAATGGGATTTTCATTTGCAAATGTTTCGCAATTGTAAATAGATGGGCGAAAATGTTACAAAGGGGTGTCTAGAAAGGAAAGCTCTTTTTCTTATCATGAAGTCATTCACTTAACGGAGGTCTTTAATGATCAAAATAATTCGAAACATCATGCCTTACTACTCAAGAGAAAAGCGAAGCATTTGGCTCTTCCTTGTCTTATTCGGAGGAAGCTTAGCCGTACTTGGTGCAAGCATACTGCCGAAGTATTCATCTGGCAGAGGATTGTCTTCAAACTTCGGTAGCGCTCACGGATCAAATAATCAACCCATCATCAACGCCTCTTTTATTCAGCCTCAGCCAACTGCACCAGGAGCTTTTCCTCTACATGCTGTTGTGGGAGTGAGTCCTGCGGGTAATCAGATCTCATTAAATAATAGTCAGCAAAGAGTGACTCAAGGAAAAATTACTCTTAGCTCAAAGCTAACACAGACGAAAGTGATCCAAGGTTCCACGGAAGATATTTATATGGATATAAGAATAGAAACGGGTGCCGATGATACACCTAAATCCAAAAGAAAATCAATGGATATGGTTGTCGTACTTGACACAAGTGGCTCCATGAGTGCTAAGGGAAAAATGGAATATGCAAAAGAAGCTGTGCGTCAGCTTATGGAGCAGTTGAACTCTGATGACCGATTGTCTTTAGTTTCCTTTAGCTCCAGCGCTAGTATTGTCGCCCATCACCTCCTTGGTGAATGACACTGGGCTAGGAGTGTAGCTTTGCTCCAACAAGTGCTCTCGAGGCACTGTAGGAACCTGACCTCGTAGCATGACTCTCAAATGAACTATTTCAATTTCCCCATCATGGGGACTATAACCAAATTCTCTTAAATAAGCCTGGGCAAAGTCAGCAAGTGGATCTCTAGCCCCGCCTAACTGAATAGTTAAGTTCAA
>JADGBV010000512.1 GCA_015231345.1 Planctomycetota bacterium | reverse complement strand
CTTGGCCAATATCAGCAAGCAATTCATCGAACCATTTTTCATCAATATCAAAAGGTTTTCCGCCTGCAATTCTTGGGAACTCAATGGCGCGAAGAGTGTTGTTTTGGTCTTCATCTTCACCAATGACACCGCCTTCTTCTTTAAGGGCGCACTCAACAGCCTTATCGGTGCACTGCTTGATAAGGTCTAGGTCTGCTTGATTGGCAGCGGCAGCACGGCTATAGTAACCGGATTTTTGCACAAGAACCTTTTCGGCACCTAGCATTTTTGCAAATTGTTTTGCAAACCAAGCGCCAGGGTTAACTGCATCGAGTTTAATGTGACCAAAAGCGTCGCGAGGGACGTCTTCGCCTGCAGCTTCCATTTCTTTTACGATAGTTTCAACTCCAGCTCCTTCAGAAACGAAAATATTGACACAATCGTTTTTATCCATTAGCTTTTTTAATCTATCGGCTTCGTCTGTAACTGAAAAGTCCATTTCAGGAACATAGACGCCATGCACATCTTTTCTTTCTTTAGAAAGACCAATGGCTGGAGAAAAATCAAGATTATTTAAGCGTTCGCGGTAAACTTTGGCTGTATAAGCCGTTAACCAACCACAGTTTCTACCCATAACTTCGTGGACAATAAGCATCCGAGGGTTGGCATTGTGTTCGGCGACAACATTTTCGAAGTAGCGTGCGCCTTCTTCTGCTGCTGTCCATGCACCTAAGCTTTGTTTGATGGGGAAAACGTCGTTATCGATTGTTTTGGGAAGCCCTACAACAGTCAGTTGATAATCGTTTTCTTTAAGGTAAGCAGCAAGATCTGCAGCTGTTGTATTTGTGTCATCACCACCAATGGTGTGTAAAACATCAACACTATCTTTGACAAGTTGGTCTGCGGCGACTTTAAGTGGGTTTTCGCCTTCTTTGATAAGGCCGCGTTTTTCACAGTCTTTGACGTTTGTGAGCTTTACTCGGCTATTGCCAATGGGGCTTCCGCCGTGCTTGTGAAGAGTAGCTGCTTGAGAACGAATTTCGTCGTTGACTTGAATGCTTTCACCAAGAAGTAGACCTTTATAGCCACTGGCGTAACAAATGATTTCAATTTCAGGGGCAGTTTTTGTGTAAGCTTCAATTAGGCCACCAAGGGCTGAGGATAAGCAAGGTGCTAAACCACCAGCTGTTAACATGGCTACTTTTTTTACCGGCATAGGTAGACTCCTATTCAGAAAAGGTTATAAAAAATAAAGTGAGGAAATGAGAATCATAGTGGGGTGTAAATCAAGTAAAGAAGGTGACTCTACTTGATTCGTCTTGCTTCTAGGTAAAAGCGTTTTTCGTCGGCTTCACCCATGGAGAAAGTCTTTCGTGGTAAGGCGCCATCAAGAACAACGGTCTTGAATAGTTCACCTTTGCCCATGACAGGCAAGTAAAAACCCATTGAGTTCTTTTCTGAACCCAGCCTGGTGACGACATCTTCACCGTGGATATAGTCCACGGAGCTGTCACTATGTTTAGAAAGGTATTCATCAATAAAGGCTTGCAGGTTACCTACTTCCAGGTTCAGTTTTGGGTTGGCGAGGGTAACGATGCCTGGGCCTTGGGCATCTGTGAATGTAAATAATTGCATATTATCACTGGATTTCTTACTTATCTGAGCTTTGCATTCTTCTAAGCTATCATACCTTTCTAAAATGCAATTTGACCCTTGGTTTTGGAAATAGCTTTGCATACTTTTCAGCATATCTTCAGAGTCAATATTAAAAACGACGCGGTGGATGGGCTCGAATTCAAGGCCTTGGTCATGAACATTGACCAGCTCAACCAGAGCATAGCGCGCGGGGTCACCCATAACATCCTCTTTGTTAGCAGCTTGGGCTTTTTTACTTTCCCAAATATTCTTGGCGGTGGCTAGTGAGTGGTTGCCATCACCCATGGCAAAAAGAAGCACACCTTTGTCGCTAACGCCATATTTACTATCGAAGACTTCTTGTTTTGCCAGTTGCCTAAGGCTATTGGCGGTCTTTTCTATCAGCTCAGGGTTGTCTACACTGAAGCCTTTGAGGTGGCCGCTGTTTTTCATAAGTTCAAAATCGTAGACGGTCTCGAGCTTTTCATTAAAAAGTGGTTCAATGACAGTTTCGTCAGGGTCGTCTATAAGGACCATGATGTGAGGGAGTTCTATGGAAGCTTGCTCGCGAATTTTCACTCTTGGTGGCAAGCGGTCTACAATAGTGCCTTCTGTTGCGCGAATAAGAGTTTGAGATCCTACGCTATAATCGTAGCGTTCTAAGTCCAGAGCAACCATAAGGCCTTTACGAGATGGCGCGTGGGAGGTCTTGCGGTCGAGAAGAATGAATCCCTCTTTCTGCTCAATGAGGGTGCCATCATTAAGATAGGCATCCATTTTGGTATTGATGTCTAGAATTCTCTTGTCTCCATCGTTGTCTTCAAGGTAAACTTCAGGGAAAATAACATTCAGGGTAGAGGCTGAAGTTTCGATATCGCCTTTAATCTCTTGCCAGTATTCAGGCTCGGAAGTGTACTGATCGCAAGCAACTACAGCCCATTTATTAAGGTCAATATTGGTATTGGGCAGAAGGATTTTAGGAACCCCTAAACCGATATCATCAAAATTCATGCAAATTCCTTATTCAAGAGATTGTTGA
>JADGBV010000511.1 GCA_015231345.1 Planctomycetota bacterium | reverse complement strand
CTGCATTACTTTATTTTTTCTTTCTCTTCTTTGTTCCCCGTAGCCCTCGTTGGCTAGTACAACAAGGGCGCACAGAGTAGGCTTTAGACGTCCTAAAGAAAGTCGAAAGTCCTGATGAAGCAAGCAGAGCATTGGCTTCTATCAAAGAGCACCAAGAAAAGGAAAAAGGTAAAAAAGCCTCACTCAAAGAGCTCTTCACTCGACGCATGAGCTTTATCATCTTCATAGCTTTGGGCTTGGGCTTTTTCCAGCAAATCACAGGAATCAATGCCATATTTTTCTATGCTCCCACCATTTTCGAAAAAACCGGAATCCCGCAAGAGAACGCCTTTTTGCAGACTATTATTATTGGATTAGTAAATCTGGGTTTTACCATATTGGCCATCTATATTATCGATCGTTTTGGTCGAAAGCCTTTATTACTTGTTGGGACCTTTATGATGTCTATCTGCTTACTCATCAATTCCTGGGCTTTTCATTCAGCTACATTTGTGATAAGCCAGGAAACTATTGAGTCGGTAGAAACAAAAGTCTCTGCAGAATGCGCTACAGAATTAAAAACTATCCTCGGACAAAGCTATCAAAATGAGGACGAATTGATTCATGCTATTGATAAATTCCAAAGCTCTGAGGAAATAAAGGATAACATGGGGGTTATTAAAAACAAAGCCCTCAACATCAGTGCTATGCTAGTTCTTCTAGCTATAATCGGATATATTGCCGCATTCGCAATTTCACTGGGCCCAGTTATGTGGGCTATGTTCTCGGAAATATTCCCCAACCGCTTAAGGGGCCTAGCCATCTCATTAGCAGGTTTTTTCAATTCACTCGTTAGCTATGCCGTTCAACAAGTTTTCCCTTGGGAGCTTTCAACCTTAGGCCCTGCTATCACCTTTATGATCTTCGGTATATTCGCCATGCTTGCTTTCTTCTTCACTTGGAGATTTATCCCGGAAACGAAAGGAAAGTCTTTAGAAGAGCTCGAAGAAATTCTTATCAAATCCAACTAACACAAGGAGCACAAATGTCTTTATTTAAACCCTTCTCCATCATATGCTTATGCCCTCTCCTTTTAATAGGGTTCCAGCCTATAGCAGCAAAAACAAAGATTGGCAAACTCCAGCAACAAGTAATCGTCCAGGGAGAATCATTTCTTGATGCTAGCGCTCAAGTCACTAGAGAAAAAGAATCGGCCAACATAGCCGAAGGAAAGCGACCTAGAGAGCTAAAATTCGACGTCACCCTCTCAGTCACGGGACGTTATCGTGTAGAAATAAGAGCCAAAGCCTCCAGTGAGCGGCCCGCACACATCAATGTCGAAGACTATATTTATAATACCGACGGCCGCACCTATGATGTCACTTCGCTTATGACTTTTAGCAACAATAAGCATTTTAGTATTGCCGCCAAAGAGGGCGTCCCTCTAGAAGCGAAGAAGCATCAAATGAAGCTTGTGGTTTCGGGGGGAGCTGTCAAAGTTGATTGGATCAAATTCACCCTTATCAAAGAACATAAAGCGACTCCAGTGACCCTCAAACAAAACACCAAGGGAAGCCGCTGGGTGCAAGTATGGGCGGATGAATTTGAGACTAATGGCTTACCAAACACTCAATATTGGACTTATGACATCGGAAATTGGGGATGGGGAAACAGGGAGCCTCAGTACTACACTGAAGGTAAGTTAGAGAATGCTCGTTGTGAAAATGGAAATCTGATCATCGAAGCTCATAAGGATGAAAGCAATGGCAACTGGACCTCAGCCCGGTTGACCACCCGTGGTCGCATGAGCCTGCTTTATGGGAAACTTGAATTCAGTGCCAAGGTAGACTCAGCTGATGGCTGCTGGGCTGCTGTTTGGCTTCTGGGAGACGATTATCTCGACGAACGCTCCTGGCCCTACTGTGGGGAAATTGATATTCTAGAAAATGTCGGCCGGGAAATTGACGATAAGACAGGAGATGGAATCACTCATATATCCTGTCATACGAGGGCTTATTACTTTAAGCAAAAGAACCATATATCCAGCAAATGTCGAGTAAAAAACATGACTGGGCAATTTCATACTTATGCATTAGAATGGACGCCTAGCGAAGTTAAAGTATATTTGAATGGCGTGCACTCTTATACCTACGATAAAAATGCCAACGAGCTCGAGTACCCTTTCAATAAGCCTCAGAATATCATCATCAATATGGCTATTGGAGGGGGCATGGGCGGTAAAATTGCTAATGGTCTTAAGACAGCTCGCATGGAACTTGAGTATATTCGCCTTTACGGCCGGCAATAGATAAGGCAAGAGGGTTCCAATAAACGCCAAAGCGGTTCTGATAGGCTCCGCTTAGCAAACCATAGCGACTTGGCCCGCAAACGGGGGCTGAAACATAACCTTGGGTAAAACGCATTCCACCCGATGCTAAGCGATCTATACCTGGAGTGGGGACCAATTGGCCGCCATAGCAACCTGGGTCCCCGTAGCCCATATCATCGACAAAGATAAGAATCACATTGGGATTCTTTTTGTGAAGATTACTTCCAACAGCCATGGTCATGAACAATGCCAGTCCACAAAATATGGAGATAAGTATTTTTTGGCCTTGTCCGTAACTTCGGCAACCGACCTTTTACTTTGACTTATCGAGTTTAAAGAGCTCCATATTGGTGAGA
>JADGBV010000510.1 GCA_015231345.1 Planctomycetota bacterium | reverse complement strand
GAGCTGGCGCCAGAAAAGTCTATCTTATTGAACAACCCATGGCTTCGGGAATCGGCGCAGGACTACCAATTAGAGACCCAGAAGGTTCAATGATTGTAGACATCGGCGGCGGAACAACAGAAGTCGCCCTTATGAGTCTTGCCGGTATTGTCCAAGGCCAATCCGTAAGAGTAGGCGGCGATGCAATCGACGAAGCCATTGTCACTTTCATGAAAAGCGTCCATAGTATGCTCATTGGAAATAATATGGCAGAAAAAATCAAAATTGGCATAGGCTCCGCCATGCCCATGGAAGAAGAGTTAGAAATGACAGTTAAAGGCCTCGACCAAGTCACCGGCCTACCCAAAAAGACCACCGTCACTTCAGAAGAGGTACGTGAAGCCCTAAGAGACCCCGTATCTGCCATTGTAGATGCAGTCAAATCAACCCTAGAGCAATCACCACCTGAATTAGCAGCAGACTTAGTCGACCGGGGAATTGTGATGGCTGGCGGTAGCAGCCAGTTGAGAGGCTTGGATAAAATGATAGAAGAACGAACAGGCCTACCGGTCAAAAGAGCGGAAGATCCCCTTACATGTGTTGCCAGAGGAACAGGAGTTGTACTAGAACAACTCGACCTACTCAAAGCTATCCTAGACACAGGACGCGAAGAATAATATAAACCTCCATGCCCTTAGCCCTCAACAAAGTATCTTTTTGGGGCCTATTTGTGGTTGTCATGCTCACAGCCAGTTCTTTATACTGGATTCCTTCGTTAAGGGAAGAGCTATGGGCTTTGCATCATAGTTTTTTTGGAGACTCAATCAACAGCTCTGAGCCATGGCTAGACGGCCAAGCACTACTTCACTCAGGTCAAGGCTCTAATATCCCCCTTCTAAAAAGAGAAAACGATTTATTAAAAAGGGAGAATAATTTCCTCAAAGAAGCTTATAAGAAACATCGATTAGCTTATAAATCTTTTGCTGCAGACTTACGCTTCATTCAAGCAGAAATCATCGGCCCTTTTTTTAGGCAACATAAGGGAGTATGGATGCTCAATATGGGCTCAGAGAAAAGTATCAGAATAGGAGATCTTATCTTAAGGAACCTTGCCGTCGTTGGAAAAGTTATTGGAGTTTCAGAGAAAAGCTGTCTTGTAGAAAGTTGTGGGTCGAAAGGTTGTCAGTTTTTTGTCAGAATAGAAGGTTTACCTGGCGAATACATATGGGAAGGCAAAGGAGATCAGCAGGCCATAATTAGAGTCAAAGGCAAAGGCTCAGGCATTCTTAAAGGCAAGAAAGTTTTGCTTAGTTCTGTGGGCTCTTTAGGCGGAGGGCTTATTCTTGGAGTGGTCGATGAAGAAATATTAAGCCCTAATGCTGGCTGGAAAGAGTTGATCGTTCTCACTCGCAAACTCCGAATCGATGATATCCTGCACATCGTTCAAGAAACGGAATCCAAATCTAAGGAACTCTTCGAAAAACGTGGACTTTTGAAGAAGTACAAAACAAAAGTAAGAGAACTGGAAGAAATCAAATTGCGTCTTGAAATGTTAAAGAATTGAATGGTGACTTTTCTCATATAAGCAAAGGATATCTCAGCATATAAATGAATAACGTGAAAATACCCACTGAAATATCCGAGTTTATTGTCGTCGGAAATGTATCGGAAAATGCTTTTGCACTCGATACCAGCCATTTCTTTGGGCAAAAAGAAGATATCAGTGACCTTATCTCGTTAAAAACATTCGAGAACACCGAATTCTGCCCTCGTTTTCTTAATGATCTTCCTGAAGGTCTTCCTGGAGAATGCTTAAAAGGCAAAGGGGTTGTCATCGCATCCTCATCTTTAGCGCTCACACACACTCGAAATGAAATTGCCATGCGCAATCTTCTCGTTGCACGTGCGGCCAAAGACAACGGAGCAGCATGGGTTCTTTTATTTGAACCCGATTTATTTTATAGCGCTCAAGATCGTGGGCCACAGCTCCATCATGGCAAAAGGGGAGATGTACGCACAGCAAAAGATTGCAGCAAATTTAGCGGTCAAGCCTTCTCTGCATTGCTCTATGCTGAGCTTCTTAAAAAAGCAGGAGTAGACGAAGTCATGACCATCCACAACCACTCCGAGTCTGTTCGTAATGTCTACTCTGAAGTCTTCAACGGGCACTTCAGTGACTTACTTCCACATAGACTTTATGCACGCTATATTCAAGAATCCGACATAGTAAACTTTGACAACCTAATGCTTTGCGCCCCTGACCAAGGAGCTCTAGAATTTGTCCTTAAAACACGTGACGCATGTGGCATTAACGACCGCCCCTACCTCCTTATGAGTAAAGACCGCACCGGCGAGCGAGAAGTTAGCATGGAGCTCAGCCCTGATTCACCAGGAACTTACGAAGATATTGAGGGTCGAGATATCATTGTCATCGATGACATGGTCAGAACGGGTTCAACCATAGTTAATTGTTGCAGAATTTTAAAGAAATACAATCCACGCAAAGTCGTATTCTTAGTGACTCACTTTCATTCCTCAAAAGAAGGAAGACTCAATTTGGCCTCTGATGCTGTTGACGAAGTTGTCACCACTAACTCCATCCCAAGCATTCTGAATCGCGATGTGCAAGGGCGCTTGCGACATAAAATTGCCGTACTCAAGATGTCTCGTTGGGTGGCCCATCACTTGA
>JADGBV010000050.1 GCA_015231345.1 Planctomycetota bacterium | reverse complement strand
AAGCGCGACCCGTTGCATTTGCAGCAGTTCTGACATTATCCAGGATTCGATTATTCTTTCTGAATCGTGCAGATTTAGTTACTGTAGGCCCGACAAATCGTTGTAAAAAGGCTGCCTCAATCCCGTATTCTTGCATCCACTCGAAGTGCTTCATGACGACACCTGGATGAGTGCTAGTAAATACTTTCGCAGGGCTTCCGTTTTTCTTTCTCCATTTTGTTTCAGTCAAAGCCTCTGCAGGAAACTCTGAAGTATGAGGCCAAAATTCTATAGAAGAGAAACCTGGTTTAAACTGGCCCTTTCTCCTACCAACCTCACTAGAATAATGCTTCCAGCCTAAGCTATAGCCATCATCTGGCGTATTAAACCAACCTTGATAGCCACAAACGATTTTACCATTAAGAGTTTTGGTATCGACGCCTTCAATAGATTTGCCTTGAAAAAACCGCATTTCATCATAAGCAGATTGCCATGGGTCTTTTCCATGAACACAGCTCATTATAGCAAAAAATGACAGAAGACATGAGGGTAAAAATCTCATCAGACTATTCATGGGCTTTACTATTCCGTCATACGTCCTGGTAGACGCCGATGTACCATTAGATCATATTCATAGTCAAGTAACTTTCTTTTCAGGTAAGCCGTTGCGCGTGGGTGTTTTTTAATGACATCTTCTTTTTCTGAGATGTCATTTTGCAAGTCGTACAATCGGTAGTCACCATGCACCGTTTTATAGAGTTTGAAGCGTTCATCTCTAATGGCAACGCCACGTTCTCCATCAAAGTAGCAGTAAGACGCTCTGCCTTTGGCTTTTTTGGTGGTGAGCAGAGGTGAAATATCCTGACCGTCTATAGGATTAGGTAAATCTACGTTAAGCCATTTGGCGAATGTAGGTAGCAAGTCGATGGTAGAGGCTATCTCACTGGAAACGACGCCCTCAGGAATTATTCCCGGTCCCCAGACAATAGCTGGCACCCTGAAGCCTCCTTCAAAAAGGTGCCCCTTGGATCCCCTTAAAGGTGCATTGCGTCCCTTAAATCCCCCATTATCCGATATGTACAACACAATGGTGTTGCTATCAAGACCAAGCTCTTTAACTTTTTCGAGTATTTCACCTGTGCTCCAGTCGAGACATTCCACAACGTCACCAAAGAGGCCACCTTTACTTTTTCCAGAAAACCGATCAGTGACGGCCCATACTTTATGCGCCATAGTATGGGGAAGGTACAGAAAAAAGGGGTTGTCTTTATTTTTTGTTATGAACTTGATTGCTTCTTCAGTATATCGTTCGGTCAGAGTTGCTGGAGTGTCTAGTTGTTCAATAGCCTTTTCGTTACGATATAGGCTCATTGTGTCTTCTCCAAAAGTCATTTCGTAGGGATCCATATTATGGTAAATACCAAAGTATTCATCAAATCCCTGATTATTAGGCAAGAAAGGCTCCTTAAAACCAATATGCCATTTGCCTATGCACGATGTGACATAGCCAGCAGACTTAAACATTTCAGCCATGGTAAATTCTTTAGGGTGCACTCCATATTCAGAATCAGGTCGAAGAACCCCCGGACCAATTCCCAAGCGTCCTGGATAGCACCCTGTTAACAGCCCAACCCTGGAAGGAGAGCAAAAGTTAGCAGCGACATAAAAATCGGTAAAGCGAATGCCTTCCTTAGCCATGGTATCGATATTCGGGGTCTTGTGCTTTGTACTTCCATAGCAGGACAGATCGTTATAACCTTGATCGTCGGTAAATATCAATATAACATTAGGTTTGCTAACATCTCCCCAGAGGAGGAGTGGTGTGAAACAAATAAGAAAGATATATTTAATCATTGATGGTAACCCCAAATCTAAGGCTGTGCAGTTTTCACAAAATAGAGCTGATTATAGGTATTGCTCCAGACGTCAACACGAGGTCACTAATCACTTTTGCGAAAACAATCACACTAAGGGCACAAGTGAGTCATCAACTGGGAGATCCTGTAACTTCGGTTTCTGCAGCTGTACTGACAACGTCTACTGATATATCATCCAGAGAATCATTCTTTATGAATACGGTTGCTACAGCATCTGTGAAAGACGGTATTCTCGAAATGTACCCCCAAAAGCATGGCACATACATAGTGGCTATCGGGTATGATAAATACGGCAACAAGGACCCTAAGGGAAGCTTTCTGCGTGAAGTGACTATCACTGAAGGCCAGTTTTGTGATTTAGGTGTCATAGAATTAGGCAAAGGAGACGATAATAAATCAAGGAAGCCGTTATGACCTAGCGCAAGGGACAAATTCTTTACAATACTGCACCCTCTCATTATCTTTTTGTGCGCATTTTCTTCATGGCTTCAATCAAAAAAGACAGAATAAACCGTATTTCCCATAAAGTCACATCAGTCTTTTTGATTCTTCTCTTCTTTTCAAGCTATTCGGCTTCGGCCAAACCCAAGTTTTATCGTACGATTGCGGGAGCACCTAAAAAAGCTGATTTATACCTCGTCGTCGCAGATGGCTTTTATGTCGATGCTCGAACGGTCACCAAGTTATATCGGAACCGCCTTAAAAACAAAAATCAATTCACAAAAGTCGATATGAAAGAGTATCACCAACTGGTAAAAAAAACCTCTGATGGCACTTTCACATACAAAAGCATGAAATATGTCCCCAAAAAAGCCAATCTTTATTATGACAAGCAAGACAAAGTGCTAGTGGACTTCAATACTGTACCCAAAAGCAAGAAAAAAAAGATTAGTGCGGATAAAAAACGCTACCAAAAATATGACCCTTCCAAGAAGAATTTACTGGAAACGATCATTATTGAAGAACCCCCTGAGATTGATAAAGAGCATTATAAGCAAATGGTCAATAAATTAGAGGATGGTACGATTACATACAAAGACCTTACCTATATCCCCGCAACGGCCAACTTGGTTGAAGACTCTGAGAAGCGCATACTAATTGACCTCAATACTGTGCCGAAGAAAAGTTTAAAGAATTATACCGATAACCCTCAGCGCTACTTAAAGTTTAAGCTTGAGAAATAGAAAAACCTAAGTTTAATTTCATCTATACCTATCGATACGAAAGAACAGATTAGGCGCGAGAAAACTTTAAAGCCCAGTATAGTTGCTTATTAATAAAAATCTTCGTCTCTTCAAGATGTTTCTTTTCTATGGCATTCAATCCTGAAGTTTTACTTAACGCCTCGATTTTGCTTAGAATTCTCTTGTAGAGTTTGGTGGCGGGTTTCAGGTTATTTTTTATCTTATCTCCTTTCATTCCCTCCGCGTACTTTTTTTTGGCCTTTGCCATCATAGAAAAGGTGCGTTTGTAATCTTTATTAGCTGCCAGAAAGGGGTACTTACTTTTGTCAGTGACCAAAACAGGCGCCTTAGGCTTGGCGATTTTTATGGGCACAATAGCCTCTGGCTGAGTTCCTGCTGCCGAATTTAAGCCAAGGCCCAAGGCTGCACAAAATATCATTGTGAATAAAACAACTCGAATTACTGTATGAGATATCATAAAAACAAAAGGGGAAGGGAAATTATTCAACATAATGTATGCCTATCATTTTATACAACACGGAGCCCAGCGCTAAGGCAAGGCTTGGGGCAAGAAGGGGCATGGCCAGATTTGGATATGATCCCTTTTGGCGAATTGTGCATTTTGGCCAGAAAAGGCATTAAAAAGAAAAAACCCAATGCCGATGAAGCCGCTTTTGCTGGTTCCCTCCATCACTGGTACAACTTCACCGAGCCCGAAAAGGAGACCTTCCTCACGCAAAGATCTATTTCAGCTTCACCATCATGGTGGGAGGCTCACTTATTTCGATGGATAAGCATTCAATGCGCCTTCTCACCGATAAAGAGCAGCAATGAAGTAAAAAAAGTTCAACTAAGCAAGAAATTCGCTAAAATTCTTGTTGGCAAAAACCAATACCAGATGCGTGATATTTGGGGGCAGAAGGACTATAAAGTTAGCAAAAAGTCACCCGGCCCTGAATTCACCATTCAACCTCATGGAGTTTTGTATCTAAGGTACAACAAAATATAGAGGAGAAGCTAGATTGATTTCTCCAGCTCCCTGAGGATTGGGGGAGCTGGGCAATCAAGACTCAAACAAAACGTACGCAGTAATTCAGCTTCTTCAGGAGATAGCTTTCCATCAGCCTTAATACAGTAAGCGACTGCTCGTAGGCAATGAGAGCGAATTGCGAAGGAAGATGAGCGGAGAATATCTAGAGCATTGTTGAGTTGCGCCATTTCATTATTCTTCTTTTCGCGGTAAACAATTTTACCATTGAGCACATAGAGGAGTTTGGTAGCAACTCTTACTAGCTCCTCGGGATTTTTTACCCCAGATGTTTCACGAGCGACTATGGAAAGCAAATGACTCACAGCCTTGGCTACGATAGGTTTCAAATTTTTATATTTTACTGAAGAGTCACTGCTGCTTATCCTATCACCTCTAGATAGTCGTTCCAGTAAAATTCTGCGAAAGCAGAATTCGTACAGACTTATTTTTTTATCAGCGCCTATGAGCTTGTCAAAAAGAGCCATAAAGTCCTCTTGATTGGAGAAGCCAGATTGCGCAAGAGTCGTCGTTGAAAGCTCAAGTACGGTCAGCCTTATTTCACGTGGAAGTTTCTTTACTAGAGGGTAAATTTCACGAATGCTCTCAGCGTAATCAGCTTGCTCTGAGCTTTCAATAATCTTCCATTGAAGCGCATCATCCAAAGAATTGTCCACCATGATCAGAGCGTAAATTATAACTTGAGCGCCAATATTGTCGCGTGTATATCGATCTAGTTCATGGGGGATATGAGAAGTAAGCTCTTTTGCCACAGCAATATTATCGCGACTTAAAGTTCCAATCGTCCCCAAAAGAGTTAAACCTTCAATAGAGCGGCGCTTGGGTATGGGAATAGCATGAGAAGGTCGCCGTGCAGGTTGTGCCATATGATCTAGTTTTCGTTTAGGTCGGGGGTATCTGCCGTTCCAACCCGGCTCAATCTTAAGAATACGGTCCCTTAACGGGGGGTGGGTCGCAAGAGAACCACTCATTCCACTAGCTATGCCATTGGCAAAAAACATATGGGCAGCCTCATTCGCGCTCGGATGGCTGAGCAGCCCCATCCTGGAGTGCCCACCAATCTTCTTAAGAGCTCCCGCTAGGCCATCGGGATTTCGAGTAAACTGAATGGCTGAAGCATCGGCGAGGTATTCTCGCTGACGAGAAATCGCCGCCTGAAGAAGACGGGCAAAAAAGCTACCTATATAACCAATAATAGTAACGAGAAGAATCACAACAAGCACAGCTATAATTATAGCCCCACCCTTACCGCTACCTTTGCCTCTGCTGCTACTGCTAGTACTACGACTATAGGAGCTCCCACTGGAGCGAGGGCTAAGATGAATCATTGACCTCATAATACGCCCAAAAAGAGACAGCATCATAATCCCAAACAAGACTCCCATTAAACGTATATTTAATCGACAATCACCATTGAGGATATGACTAAACTCATGCGCAATAACTCCTTGTAACTCATCTCGGCTTAATTCATTTAGCGCCCCCATTGAAACGGCAATGGCTGCGTCATTCATGCTCCACCCAGCAGCAAAAGCATTGATGGAAGACTCTCGGCTTAAAATATAAACCTTCGGGATAGGCACACCGGATGCAATAGCCATCTCCTCAACGACATTTAGTAGCTGCTTTTGCTTGTGATCATTGGTGCTTCGGTCAACGCGTTGACCTCCAAGTGAAGTCGCCACTGCTCCTCCACCTCCCTGCAACTCGAGGATTTTAAATAAGGAACCTAAGCCAATAACGATCACTGTTCCCAAGGCTGACCATATAATGCGTTCCTCACTGATTAGCTGAAACTGGTTTATGAGCGAGGATCTCGAAGTTCCTTCAGAGGATAAAGATACGTAGGTATAGAATCCAAAAGTTACAGCAAAATAGACTGCCACAATAATACAAAGCACAGCCAGAAGATACAATAGCACCAATTGCTTCGTCTTATTAAGAGCATGGTCTTGTGCCTGAAAAAAATCCATACGATAGTTTGTGGGTTAAGTCAAACAGATTTAAAAACTAACTTTTGGAGCTTCTTTCTCCGCTGCATCTCCAAGTTCAAATAGCTGCGCTTCGCTGAACTTAAACATATTGGCGATAATCACTGAAGGAAACTGCTCGCGTTCAGTATTGTAGGTCATCACAGAATCATTGTAGGCTTGACGGGCAAAGGCAATTTTATTTTCAGTTGAAGTCAACTCCTCGCTTAATTGCATCATATTCTGGTTAGCTTTCAGGTCTGGATAAGCTTCTGTAAGAGCAAAAAAACGTCCCATTGCATCACCCAGCACAGCTTCGGCACCAATTAAACCCTTGATCGCCGAAGAATCTTCTGGATTGCCTGCTGCCTTTGAGCTCGCAGAAGCTGCAGAATTTCTTGCTTGAATGACGGCTTCTAGGGTTTCGCGTTCGTGCTTGAGGAAACTTTTTGCAGTCTCGACCAAATTCGGAATTAAATCATAGCGCCGTTTGAGCTGCACATCAATTTGCGCAAAGCTATTTTTAAACCGGTTTTTATATGCGACCAGACCATTATAGACCCCTATCCCGTAAAAAACGACCAATAGAGGAATTCCTAGTATTACTCCTAAAACGATCCACGTAGTCATGATTTTCAATCTCTAATAGTGTAGGAAATCTAGCGAGCTTAACCAAGAATTTTTCCCGCTTCGATGCTCTTAAATTAATAAATACTTTCAGCAGTCAATCAAGCCCTGCAATCATCTGCAGGATTGATCATGGGTGTCCTATAAAACAACCGAACTGTTGTCTTAATTTGGTGCCGACCTTCGGCACTCGAAATACGAAATCCAAAGAGAGTCCAATATTTGCAATGGTATCATTAAATCAAATTATTTGAAAAGAATAAGCAAAAACCAGTTGAAATATACCGTTATTGGATTACAATCTATAAATAGGGTCAGCCAAATTTATATAGCCAATTAAAATCAAGATAAATCAAGGGGTTACAATTGAAACGAATTATTTTCGTATTGTTGTTTTTATGAAAGAAGATCCTCCCCATGACATTGAAATATGTGAACGCCTTGCGAATAATGATAGTTCCATACTTGAAGTGATTTGGGATATGTATGCTTCGGATTTGCTGGTTTTCCTAATAGGGATACTGAGGCAAAGACATGAGGCTGAAGATGTTCTCCAGGAAGTTTTTGTAGGAATTGCAGAGAAACGATCTGTGGTTGCTAAAGCAGAGAAATTAAAACCCTATCTATTTCGTATGGCTAAGAACAAAGCCTTAAACCGGTTGGCCAAAATGAAAAGAAGAAAAGAATGGAGCAATCAAGGTCTATGGTTGACTGAAATGCCAGAGAATAAAGAGCAAAAAGAAGTCGCTGAAAATGGTGTCAATGAGGAAATTCAATATGCTTTAAGCGTATTGCCCGAAAAACAACGTGAAGTGCTTGTACTTAAATTCTTCAGAAAGAAGAAATTTCAAGAGATCTCTGAAATCCTGAATGTTTCCATTAGTACTATTGCAAGTCGCTACCGCTACGGCTGCGCTAAGATCAAGAATTTACTGAAGAGTGCGGAATTATGAGCCTAAATAATAATGACGATGCTCCATTATCTAAGGAAATGATCGATGCTTTGCATGAGCTAAAGGTTTCGGGGGAGCTAAAACGCAGTGTCTTAGCTAAGGCTCAATCTGCATGGGAAAATAGCGAGGACGATAATAATGAGGATGATGTGTACTGGCTTGGCCCCATAATAAAACTCGCATCATGTATACTCTTTGCTTTTATGGCTCCATGGCTGGTGAGTGCAATAACACAACCTTCTTTTAGTCAAATGCCAGTTAAAATCAATAAAAGTGTGAAAGTGGATATTGACGAAGAGAGTAGCCTTCAGCTGGCCTATAGTGAGATCGGTCGCCTCATAACAAGAAGGGCTAGTGCAAAGGTTATGATAAATTATTTTGAGCATTTAAAAAAAAATTAAATAAACCATAATTTATTTAAACAAATATTGATTCTAAACTGTCTTTACTACTAACTACTACTTTGTGATAAACAAATGAAAAAAAAGACAGCAAAAATATTAAAATGGATTGGCAATATTATATTGTGCATAGGTGTTGGTTTAATCATTTTGAAAGTATACGGAAAATATGAGTTAGGCGCTGCACAAGATAAGCTCCGAGCTGCCAATTACCCAATGGAATTATCAAAAGTTCTTCCAAAAGATGTTGAAGATAAAGATAATGCTGCATGGGTTTACTCTGAACTTGCTTATAAATTAAGAAATACGACCATAAATAACAGCACGATACCAGAAGAAATCGATAGATTAGAGTCGGACCTTAATGAAGCTGATGTAGATCAAGATATAGAATTAAAGAAAGAGTTAGAGCAGGAATTTGCCCAGTTGTTGAATATGCCAGAAATCAAGTCATATGGAGATATACTACAAAAAGCGAGAATAAAGAAATATTGTCAATTTGATGTCGCATTATATTTAGGTTATCAAACACCCATGCTACACTTAAGCGTCATCGATGATGTGACGAAATTTATTCTGGCCAATATAAAACATAACATAGAGAACATTAATATTTGGGATCAGCTATCACTATATCTGAATAGTGCAAATGCTCTTAAATCAGAAGTATTTACAATGAGTCAAGGTAGTCGTCTGAACACTTTTTTTTCCTCAAAAGCCATTTTTGATATCAAATCATTGCCTCCCATCAGAAAAAAACAGTATGATGATTTAATATTGAAACTAGCCGAATTTAGAGATGCTCAGCCTCTCATTACTTCTCTTCATGCAGAGAGGTTAATGTGTGAGTCTGATTATTTTGATGGTTATATATACAGCAATAGATATTTTGATTTCGAAGGGGAACACCCTTTAGTTAAAGCCATCATCTTAGCGAATTCTATGTTTATTGAATTTGACCATGCAGTATACCTCGGTGCATTTGAGCAATTATTATCTATTTTTGAGCAGTCATATCATGTAGTTGATTTTTCTAAAGAAGAAAGGTACCTAACACAGCATCAATACGCTTTGCTAAGCTGTTATTTGCTGCCTCCTATATATAGCAATTATGAAATGCTTACTCGAGCAAAAGCACATGCTAATGTTACAGAAATTGGTTTAGCTTGTCTTTATTACCGACAAGAAAAAGGAGTTTTCCCTGAAAGAATAGAACAATTGGATACTGATAATATAATAGACCCCTTCACAGGAGATAATTTAATATTTAAATCAACTGCTAATAGCTTTACTATCTGTAGTGTAGGCAAAAACCAGAAAATTGATGATGTAATAGAAGACAATGAATATTTTAATGACAATGACGATACCATATGGAACTACACAAATCCATAATATCACTTTTGTGACCACAGATGATAGTTCGTATCACTCTCTGTTATTTAGGAGTTTATTAATAACATAAAAATAGTGATAATAGAATGTTGACTCCTGGAATTTACGTATACCATATCGGGTACGCATTAGCTCAATATAATTAAATAGTTAATTTAGTCGGCCATCATAACCAGCAGGAGGTATAGCCTATGAATTAAGTATAATTAGATCAAAATAAAGTATAATTGAGACAGACTTCAGAGTATCATCGAAATAGATACCATCAAAGGCACTGATACAATATATTCAGTCCTTTTTCACAAATGACGTTCCAATATTTACAAATAATCAGGAGAGAGTCAATGAATTATTTGAATAAAATTATAATGGCAGCAGTGACGATTTTAATCTTTCTTAGCAATGCATACACTGAAGATGAATCGAATATTATACCCATCAAAGCAAAAAAGTATAAAGATTGGGTAGACGCTCATATACATGAATCATCTGGACTAGAGCAGAGCTCAATGAATCATAATGTTTATTATACCCACAATGACAACAGCCAAAACTGGATAGCTTGCGCCAGAAGAAATGGCACTTATCTGGGGCGCATATACTTTTCTCATAATTTGAATGTACTCGTTGACGCCGAGGATATGTCCATTGGGCCTGGCCCCATAAATGGAAAAAGCTATATCTACTACGGAACAATTGGAGATAATGGTGCAGGAAGAGTTAATGGCATTCAAATTCTTAGAATGGTTGAACCTGAAATCACAGAAGAATTTGGAAGAATAGATGTAACTAGCGAGGTCATGCACTACATTTACCCTGATGGACCCCGAGATGCCGAAACTCTTTTTGTCGATCCCAACACAAAAGATATTTATATCATTAGCAAGCGTGACAAAAGACCTAGAGTTTATGTCGCCCGGTATCCACAGCCTATAGACACAACAACTACACTTGAATATCTTGGAGAGCTTCCTCAAAGTATTGGCAGAGGAATCACGGGAGGTGATATGTCAAGAGATGGCAAGCATATTATTCTATGCACGAACTATAAGAACACATCAGATCCTCATTTCTTTCATTTCCAGAAGAATGAGAATCAAACCGTCTATGAAGCCCTATCTCAAGAGCCAGAAATTTTATACACCGATTTCATCCATCCCCAAAGAGAAGCCGTATGTTGGAATAATTCAGCAACTTCTTTTTATGCGTCAACTGAAGGTTCTATGTATTTAACTTACTACTCTTATCATTCAAAACCAAATATTGTAGTATCCACTCCTGAAAATGGTCAGTTAAACGTAACGAAAGGTAAGGGGTGCTTATTTGAACTATCTGCAAATGATGATGGTGCCGTTGTTGCGCTCAACCTGATAATTAATGATCATTTAGATCTTACAGTTCAGGGAGATTCATATTCATCAGAACACTTCCTTTCACATCTCGAAACAGGTGAATATACACTTAGAATCACAGCTTATGATAATGCCGGCTACTCAAGAACAAAACGACGTCAGGTTATTGTTCTTCCTAACACACTAGATGAAGCAAAATATGTAACCGGAAAAGTAACTGCAGGACATCATTGGGAGACAGTCAATTTCTACAATCCTATTAACAATCCTGTAGTCGTAGTAAGCCCGGCCTCTTATAATGGGCATCAAGGAGCATTTCCTGAAATCAGAAATGTTAATAAAGATGGCTTCGAAGTCCATATACGAGAGTGGAATCATCTAGATGGTTCACATGTACCAGAAACAATTAATTATTTTGCCGTCGAAGCTGGCGTTCATTCCATTAAGGATTTTAGTATACAGGCTAGTGTGATTCAAGTCTCCGAAAGTGATCAATCTCGATATTTCCCTGGAACCTTTAGCTCATCTCCAGTAGTCTTTTCTACAGTGGCATCGAGCAACAATGAAATGCCAGTCACTTCCTTTGTCTCCGAAGTTGAATCATATACTTATATGATTAATCTTGAAAAAGAAGAGGGTGCCAGCAATATTACCCATCATGAATCCGTTCATGTTATCGCCATTAATACTGGCAATAATGATAGTAAAACAATAAAATCAGGGCTTACATCCAGCACTTATCATCATGACGAGAAAACTCTTGATTTTAGACACGATTTCACTTATCCTACATTTTTCATGCAAACTCAGACTAAAAATGGAGTTGATCCTTATGTTATTAGATGGATCAAAAACACGTTAAAGTCTGATAGTGTTGATATTTTCTTGCAAGAAGAGACTTCTAGTGATAGCGAAATTGAACATGCAAATGAATCTATTGGCTGGTTGGTCTTTGAGCAGGAGTAAAAAATAAGGCTTAGATACCATAAAAAAAGCTTTAAAGATCATCTGAAATACAATCGAATTTATAGCGGAGCTTGTCAGTAACAAGCTCCGCCTTTTTCAGTTTAGATACGGCTATTGATGCACACAGATCTACCGAAACCCCTTATCTTAAAATCTACGATGAAAAAAGATCACCTCAACTCGCTTAACTCTCCACTTCTCATGCGCTTTTCTTGCAACAAAGCTACTCCAGTTTGAATTTGCTGATTACCGCACTCAAATCATTAGCAAGGCTGTCCAAGCCTTCAGCAGAGATGCATGTTTGATTAGCCCCTGCAGCACTCTGTTTAGATATGCTCTCAATTTCACTCATAGATTCTGCGATTTGCCGCGAAGCAGAAGACTGCTGTTGGATTGCCACATTAACCTGCTGAATGAGATCAGACGAGGTCTCGATAAGTGAAAAGAAGGATGTTAATTGCTCCTGGACTCCACCAACCACCTCCATACCTTGATGGACTTGAGCACGGTTTTCCCGAGCAGCTTTAGCTGCTATAGCCGAACTTGACTGAATACTAAGTAGTAGGGAGTTAACTTCCTCTGTGGCCTTCCTCGCATCCCCCGCTAGGTTGCGAATCTCAGAGGCGACAACGGCAAAGCCCTTACCCTCATCACCAACACGTGAGGCTTCTATTGAAGCATTAACGGCTAACATCTTGGTCTGGTCAGCTATAGCCCGAATGGTTCCGATAATTTCCTCTACAGTCTGAGACTCATTTTCTACTTTGAGTATCGCATCGTCACAGTTCTCTGAAGATTCACGAATAGTACCCATAACATTATTTGCCATATTCAACGCATCTTTGGAGCCCTTCACTTTCTCTCCCAATACGGTTGCTTTAGCTGCTATCCCCTCTGTATTGCTAGCAATCTTGCTTGACGACACAGTCAGTTCATTCATCGTTGCAGTCGTATCAAGAATTGTAGATGATTGTTCTGAAGCCCCTGCCAGGTGCAGTCTTGAAGAAGAGACTATTTCATGAGTCGCCTTAGTGATTGACATCCCCGCTTCACGCACTTGCATCATCAGGTCTCGCAAATTCAAGATGAGATCGTTGAAGGTAGAAGCAAGTCTACCAATCTCATCGTTCGAAGTTACGGGAATATGCTGTGTAAGATCACCAGATAGGTTAGCAATCTCTGAAGCAGCCCCTATGACTGATTGCAGGGGAGACACACTCTTACTTACCGTTATAAAAAACAATATCATCATTAGGATGATACTAAAAATGCCGATCGTCAGTATAAGTACCATACCGTCTTCAGCTTTATCAATAACAACCTGGATTGGAATAAGGACATTCACTCCCCAGTGACTTCCGCTGTCGCCAATAGCAATCGCAGTACACACCTCCAGGAGTTCATTCATCTCTTCAGCAATGTCTTCTCCAGCCATCACCCGGCTTATATCCTTATCAAAATCAGTATGCAATGCACTCATATGCTTACCTATCAATTCATGTTTTTCTGATGCCGAGATAATCATGCCATCTGCAGAGAAGACAAAAAGATCACCGCTCCCGTCCCATACATCTGCCGCATCAGTTATTTTCTGCAATTCAGTCAAGTTGATATCCACTCCCATTACACCATAAAAAACATCATTCGCAACTATAGGAACAGTTATAGTGGTTATTAATGAACCCTCACCCTTAACATCATGCAGGTATGGGGCTGTCACACATTCAGTCTTACTTTTCTTACACATATCGTACCAATCGCCTGGAACACCCCCAGGACTGTGCTCTGGGCATTCAAGCAAAGAAGCTGAAATCTGTCCTCCATCCTCATCATACCCTGTATATACAGCAAATCTACCGGTTGGATCATGACAAGTCTCATTCTCATAACCCACATCCATCCCATCATACGCATCCACTTCCCAGCAGGTAAAAATACCGGAAAAAAAAGGATACTTCTTCATATTAACTTTAAGAATAGCTATTACTTTTTCTCGAGTAAGATCTAGATTACTATCTGTATCCTTGACTGCAGAAAAAGTAGCCGCCAACGTACTAATGAACTGAAAACCTTCATTGAATATTCCTTCAATCTCTCTTGAATGCTCTTGGGCTACAGCCAGCACCTCTCTTTTTGCAGAATCAAAACCATTTCTCCTCATTGTATATGCGGAAAAAAATACAATAAACAGAGAGACCACCAGGAGAGAGGAGCCACCCCAAATACAAATTTTACTGCTAAGACTATTCAGTCGCATACCAACCAGTTAAGCAACGGAGGGGAGTATATATGTCAAACGCATTTTAATATTAGCGTTCAATACGTGAACTGCTCTGGTTTACAATTTTGACAAGAATACTTACGGGCTTATCTATTTCAGCAATTCCTTTCTCAATAGCGGAATAGTTCTTCAATTTAGCGTCAACAAATATCTTTCCTGCAATATTCTTGGTCTGCAAAGAAAACTTCTGCCATATCATCTTACCTTGAATGTATGCAGTGTAGTGCATCTGGTTAGCATGGATATTTAGATGCTCGGCCAAGTGATACACTTCAGTGAAATCTTTTTTCTCCAAGGCAGACCTAAGCTCATCCACATGGTCCTTTAACATCATCTTTAGATTGACCGGCTTCATCATTATGCAATTATTGTAATGAAGATAATATCGAGCAGCCAGCATGATCAGTTCATCGGTATGCTTCCCAGATGCGAGAACCTCGCGAATCCTCTCAGCATAACTCTTCATCTGTAATGCTTCCTCTGCACAATCCACTACGCTCGCTTCACGGGCAGCCTCAACCAAGGTGTCACAGTTAGAGATAATCTTATCAATTCGGGTTTTCATCGACTCAAAATCCACCGATTTACCACTGAAAGCTACACTAAGACCTGCAAATAATTCATCGGAAATAATCTCAGTTTCCTCATAGGCCTCACTAAATTTGGTGTTCGAATCAGCAAGAAGGCAACCAAAAAGCAGCATCAGACCGCTAATAAAAGATACAAGTTTCTTATTCACGTTACCTCCTGGGAAGGGTGAAAAGGACACTAAGAGCAACAAGCAATATATACATTTTGCACTCATTACAACACAATTTTTATCGTTATTTGTGGCTCTTCGCAGAAATGTGTACCTGAGGGTTGTCACCCAACAAGTTTGAAAGCTCCTATCTTAATACAAAAAATCACACATCAGCACTCCCTACTCTACGCTGAGAACGACCGTCTTTCTCTGGTACTATTATATTCATAGCCTTTATTTTTCTAAATAGGGTAGTTTTATGAATCCCCAGTTCCCGAGATGTCTGTGAGCGATTCCCGTTATTTCTTTCTAGACTTTTAATAATTAATTCTTTTGCTGTACCCTTAAG
>JADGBV010000509.1 GCA_015231345.1 Planctomycetota bacterium | reverse complement strand
CGTTGATGTTATGGAAGAAAAGTGGGATGCCTCTTCTAAGACTTTATTTGGGAAAAGCAAGGTTGTAGCAGGGGACCTTTATGAATTACGAATTGCATTACCAAAACAAGGGAGCTTCAAACCAGTTGCTGCGACCTTAGGTGATGACGATATGAAGATAACTGAGGTGAGTTCTGATGGAATTCGCGTCTCTATTGTGCCAGATAAGAATGAAACGGTCAGTTGGAGCGTAAAATTCTCTGGACTATGAGTCTATCACTTCGCCTCTCTGAGCGAAGTGACTTATTCAGTCAGATATACATTGATATTGTAATCGTAAAATAGGAATTGTCATGGTCTCTACATGAAAATGAGCCAAAAATTTAATGATGTCTTGATTCTCAGGCTAGCTATGTGCATGCGCTGCCGTGGAAAATTATTCGCATTCTGGGTGCTTCCAAAGGTCCTTTTAGCGATAAATGCCCCTCGACGCTCAAGCTTGTTGTTGAGTTACTCCTGAATGAGAAGTGGAGAGGGGCAGTAATTGCTAAGAAAATTGGCTCCTTGTCTGCATTGCTTGCTCTCGGAGTTTGTGTATCGTCTTAAAGAATATTATTGTGATTTTAAAAGCATGAATAAAATAACTAGAAGTATCCATATATTTCTTGTGGCATTTATGGGAAGTATTATTTGAATAGAATAATCATTCTTGCCTTTATTTCTGTCGTGACCTTCGGCCACGCAGACATAAATGGCCCTAGTGAGATACTGTTCGATGTAAATAACGACAGTCAAAATGAAATGACCTTGAATAGCACAGGGCTTGGCATTGGCATTTCTCCTGCAGCAAATCTGCACGTGAATGGCAATTCCATCATTTCTACGCAAGTTTTTGTTGGCGCCACCAGTGGTTCATCCAATCTCAATATCTCAGGAACGATGGCCTATGAAGTTAGCACCGTAAGCTCAAATGTAACCCTCGGTGATTCTTCCCTTGTTATGGCAGATTCTTCTACTAAGAACCTCTACTTAACCTTACCTTATGCTGGAAATGCTATAGGGCGGACCATCGATATTAAGAAAATTTCAGCTTCTAACAATATATGGATATCAGGTGGTGGAAACCTCATTGATAAGATGATCTCTCTCGAGCTGGCTGCGACCTCAAGCTCAGCTGAATTACCTGGTGTTAGCCTGATTAGTGATGGTGAGCAGTGGTATATTTTGAATCAGACCGGAACTGTTTCAAATGGCTCAATTATGCTTGAGCATATTTTTGACGGTGGCGGAGGTAATTTGCACGGCACATCTCTTGACACCAACCTCATTGGAGCTGGCACGTGGAATGCGAGGGCAGATATTTCGCCGATACTAGAAAGCGGTAATGTTGGTGGGAAAAATGGCACTTCTGCATGGGTAAGTCTTAATGGAGCCCTTAGCATGGGAGGAGCTGATGACTTTTATGAAGTCGAATTTGTTGTCGATTCGACAACCTCAACATCAGAATTCGAAGGCGGATTTTGGGGACCCTCAAATCCTTCAACGACAGGTAAGAATGCATGGCAGTCGGGAACAGCCTTCTGGCAATGGGATGCCGATTCTATTAAAACCTATACAGGAGCTGGAACTGATGGCTTGCTTAGCGATGTGGCTCAAGCGCGGTCTACGCTAACTATAACCCTCCAACTTGACTTAACTGATGCTACGCTTACCAATAATACTTTGCGTTCCTATATTGGCACTTCAGCTTCGGGCACTCTACTAGGAACGGGTGCATTCTCAGGTGATGAGAGCTTCGATGAACTGGGCGTCTCTGGCCGTCCTGAGAATGATGCCGATGGGAGTTATGTCGGAGTGATCACGAGCATCAAATTGACGAGATTCTTTACTGAATAGATATTTCTTGTTTCCGATTTATCTTAGCACATTGATATTTTTGGTCGTTCCTTATTTCATACTATTATAAACCAAAATGCTGCATACATGTGTGAGGTAAAAAGGGAATAATTGCGCTAGTAACATCTTTGCTCTTTTTCCTACACATATTTCAAAGGATGACACGGGAATCACGAGTGTCTGAAATTAATTTGTGGGATTGGTATGATCAATACAAATTTCAGTCGATGAAGCATTTTTATCTATTATTTGTAGGTAAACCAAACTGTCGCGGTGCATTTTGTGTCTGATTGCGCACGTACCCAATAAGCGGAAAATCCATCTGGAAAGGTGTGCTCTACGCTTTGCTGATCTTCAACTACGAAACTTTTGTAGGGGATCCATACACCTGTTCCATCGATATCAATTTCTAAATTGATATTCGTTGACGTATTGGAACTGAGTGCTACAGATTTGTGATCATATCCTGCCATAAGGTATGGGTCAGATGCTTTTTGAGCTTGTACTGGTGTGTTCTTCCACGGTCCTCCCTGCCCACGTGGTTTCCCCATTTTCCAAAGGTCGTCGATGGCGCCAGCCCATACGGCAGCCTTTCCACCGCTGCTTTTATAAATATGCTCATTGGATTTCTCTGTCAAACCTGTCATAAACAGGAGACCAAAATGAGAACAATAGTCAGAGATATTAAGGTTGTGAGTAGCAATAGGTCGTATTTTAGCAAAACCCTGGGCGTTGCGCGCTGGAAGCTCGTAGAAGGTTCCATGGAAATTGAATAGGTCACGTTCCGTAGCCACCTCT
>JADGBV010000508.1 GCA_015231345.1 Planctomycetota bacterium | reverse complement strand
CTCTAAAAGCCAAGCAGCATTTGATATGCAGCCAGAAAGGACCGAAACAAGTAGAAGGCAGAGGCGCGTGAGATCCAAAATGAATTCATTCAGATTGAGTTCCTCAAGAAATGCTGATGCGCCAAAAGCTTCAGTTGTGTCACAATCCTCTCCAAGGCAAGGCGAGCCCACTATGGCGGCGCAAGTGGCTGGTGGGACGTCCTCAGTGCCTAGCGAACCTTCTGTAACGCTAAGCGAAATATCTTCAGCGTCAAGCAACTCTTCCCCAGCGTCAAGCAACTCTTCCCCAGCGTCAAGCAACTCTTCCCCAGCGTCAAGCAACTCTTCCCCAGCGTCAAGCGATTCTTCTGCTCTTCCAGTGGTGCCTGAAGCAAGAAGCCCCGAGTGGGAACTTTTAGAGCAAGCAAAAAACATAATGAAGAAAACTGAACTAGGGCTTCGAGATGCTTTGCAGGAAGAAGGCGATTACAAGATTAAATCTGGGGATACAATCGAAATATCAGTCTGGGGCGAAGATATGACCCGGGAAATTCAAGTGCGTCCCGATGGTAAGATTTCTTATATTCTCATAGGTGAGATTGAAGTTGTCGGTAAAACCTTTAAAGCCCTTAAAGATGATATTGAAACGAGATTATCTAGGTATATTCTCGATCCCAATGTAACGATTATAGGGAAAAGCTTTGAAGGGAATTTTGTATCCATATTAGGTGCCGTGGAAAAACCTGGTCGGAAAATTGTCGGTCGTGATGACCGCGTTTTAGATGTGTTGGCTAAAGCAGAAGGCCTTCTATTTCAAGAACAAGGTGAATTTAATGGTGAAATTGCCAATTTAAATGCAGCCTATTTGTCTCGTAGAGGTCAATTGATGGATGTGGACTTTGCTAAGTTACTACAAGAAGCTGATATGAGTCAGAATCTTAGAATTCAAATTGGCGATATTATTTATATTCCCTCAGCTTTTGAAATCCCTGTGTTTATTACAGGTGAAGTCAAATTCCCAACTTCCATGCCTTTCCGAGGGAAACCCACTCTTATGGAAGGCATTACTCAGGCTGGTGGCTTTAACACTAAGGCAAAAAAATCTTCAGTTTATCTTGTGCGCGGAGGCTTGCGTAGCCCTGAGATTACTGTGATCAACTATCATGATATCATTAGTGGAAAGGTGGTGAATCCCTTGCTTGAACCTCATGATATTATATATGTGCCTCCTACGACTCTTACACGTGTTGAAAGGCTTTCGAGTCAAATCATTCCTTTCCTAGACACTATTATTGGCTCGGGTAGTGCCAAAAATACTGTTAGGGATTGGTAAATTCACATAAAATAAGGCCTTATGGATAAGATTGAAACAGCAAATGGCGTTATTGAGTTTGAAGAAAAAATCTTCTCTGAAGATAAAGCTCCTCTAGATCAAGCTATTGGTAAGGCTAACCTTCTTGATGTAAGGCGAGTGCTTGCCAAACACGATGTGAAGTTTGGCTTAATATACGGGACTTTACTCGGTGCTATTCGCGAAAAGGGCTTCATCCCTCATGATCAAGACATCGACCTCTTCATGTTAGCCGAAGATAGAGAAAAACTTCTCAATTCGCTTCATGATCTTCTAGACTGTGGTTTTCAAGTTTGCCGTTATGATGGCATTATGCTTAGCATTATCAGAGATGAAGAATATATCGATTTTTATTTTTTCCGTAAAGGGTTTTTTCAAAGAAAATGCTCTCCTGGCCTTACAGCAAGGTCCAGTTACCTCGAGAAAACCCGTGAAATTTCCTTTTTAGGTGAGTCCTTTCATGTCCCTCATAATCCAGAAAAAATGCTTGTCTTTCTTTATGGAAAGAACTGGAAAGTGCCTAGGAAAAATGACCCTTCCATGAATCATCATCCCTATATCATCTTAAGAGAAACGTTAAAGGCCAAGGCTAACTTTCTTTTTCAGATAGGCCGTTGGATCAAAAAACATTTTTAGACTATTGCAAACTAAGATCATCTAGGAAATTATGTGCGGTATACTAGGACAGATTAATTTAAAACCTGGAGATTTACCTCATCCTGAACTTTTCCTCCAAAGTCTTAACCTACAAGAACATCGAGGGCCGGATGACTTTGGCGTTCATGAAGGACTTGATTTTGTTTTAGGTCATAGAAGGCTAAGCATTATCGATTTGGACTCTCATGCTAAACAACCCATGGTCTCTGATTGTGGTCAGTATATTGTTGTTTTTAATGGCGAAATCTATAACTATCAAGAACTGAAAAGCAGCCTGCTAGAAAAAGGTTATGTTTTTCAAACGAGTAGTGATACGGAAGTGCTTTTGTATTTATTTAAAGATAGAGGTGTTGACTGTTTGCAAGACCTCATCGGTATGTTTGCTTTTGCTTTGGTGGACCTGAGCAAGAATGAGACTTACTTGGTGCGTTGATCATAATACCGCACTGACCGGAACCGTTGGGACCATTGAGGCTCCCGGTGAACGTCACCCCGATTTTCCTGCTTTGATAAAGCCGGGTGGAACACTGGGGGACGAGGCCCTTTGGAGCAGCTCAGATGGTGTTCTTCAACCCGCTATTGCAGGGACACCTGAAAACGTTTTTCTGGCATCAGCCCTTAATCCAGGCCTTCAGAAATGGCGGCCACAGTACCGGTTTGGAACCATTCAGAGCATCAATGATCAACAGG
>JADGBV010000507.1 GCA_015231345.1 Planctomycetota bacterium | reverse complement strand
GTGCCATAAACGCTGGATAAACCTAATCCAGTGCCTTCACCAACACTTTTTGTGGTAAAGAAAGGTTCAAATATTTGATCTAAGACTTCTGGCTCCATGCCGCAGCCCGTATCCATGATTTGTAGCAATACGAAATGCTCGTAAGGTAATTCTCTGAGCTCACTCGGTATTCCGTGATAGGGGTTAGAACTTTTGAATGTAAGGGTGCCTCCATTTGGCATGGCATCGCGAGCGTTGAGGGAGATGTTGAGTATGGTCTGCTCAATCTTAGATTGCTCAGCCATAATAGTATCATTCTGGGCTTCTAGGTGTATTTCGATGCGAATCATTTTGTCGATGGTATGATTCAAGATATCTTTCACATTCATTACAGCTTTGTGGAGTTGCAATTTATCAAAAAAGACCTCTTCTTTGCGTGAGAATGTGAGTAGCTGTGATGTTAGCTCTTTTCCTTTCATGCATACTTTGGTTATGCTTTCGGCATAGTTGAGGAGAGGGCTGCTGTTTTCGAGCTTATGTGCTATATATTCAGCGCAGCCAAGAATGCCAGCTAAAACATTGTTGAAATCATGGGCAATTCCTCCAGCAAGTTGACCCATAGCATCTAGCTTTTGCGTCCTCATAAGTTGAGTTTGTAAATCATGCTCAGTGGTGATATCTTGTCCGTTAAATACAATGCCTTCAATTCCTTTTATGCCTTGCATATTACGCAGATGCCCTTGGAAATAGGAATGTTCGCCATTTGACTTGCGCACTTGAAAACTTTGGATTTTCAAGGTGTGGTAGCCTTGATGAGTGATATTATTAATGGCGGCGCTTACTCTTTCCTTGTCTTGTTCGATGATATAATCGACGAATTTAATGCCAATGATGTTAACTAGAGTGGCGTTGAAGCATTTGCAGAAGTATGGTGATGCATAAGTAAACTGCCCCCATTTGTTTAGAATGAAGATTAAGTCCATGCTGTTTTCGGTAAGGGCCCTGAAGGTCTCCTCGCTTTGACTTAACTCTTCTGAGCGTTTCTCAATGACAGTCAGCATATTATTGAAAGAGTGAATAAGATCGCCTAACTCTCCTTTGGCTTTGTTTTGCACACGGTAGGAGTAACTTTCATTTTGGGTAACTTCAATGGCTGTCTGTGATAGGGCTTCAATGGGCTTGGCGATGCGGCGACCCATTACTGAGCAGACATAATACATGAGGGCGAAAACGCTTAACATAATGATGCCCATAGTGCCTAGGGTATTCCAAAATAGGGACTTGGAACCTTGCATGTCGTTCATCATGTAGAGTGTTCCCAGAAACTCTTCGTGATGGACTATATCTTGTTTTGTGGTAATAGCACTTTCCTCTACGTTGAGATCTCCCATAAACTTTGTATTGATAGATAGGCTTTGGGCGCCTTCAGTGCTATAAGAGGCGATTTTTCCTCCCATACTGTCAAAGAGAATAGCTTTTTGGATGATCTCGATCTCTTTGAGATGACTGAGAATTTCTTGTGAATTCTCTTTTTGTTTTAATTGCAAAGGGTTTATGCAATTGTGGGCAGTTATTTGAGTGTAGTTTTTTAAATCACTGATTATGTGATTGAGTTCAATTTGATAGAAGAAGAAAATAAAACATATGGCAAGTAATGCCATGGTGAGTAAACTAGAGCCCAGAGTTACAAGTATCAGTTTTCCGCGGATGGAATTTCTAAAAGCATTGTGGTTGGGTGTAGTAGCGAATGCTTTCATGCGACCTGAAGGAGAGCGAAGTCAGCGTAATATAATGGATTGCTGCATTTTTGCGAGATATTCCTGTTGAAATAACCAATTTTCAGCTGATCCAGAGTGCGGTGCGGAGCTGTAAAAGGCCTGAATCCGCATAAAGAAAAATCAGTCTAGGAAAATTTTATGGGATTATTTACGAGGTGGCTAGACTGTCCACTATGAAAATGATTCTCGCCATGCTGTTGAGCTTTGTCTGTCTTGCTAGTGTCATCACTGGAGCAAGTGAATTTGGTCAGGTGCTTCACCTTTCAGGGCAAACTTTCCAACTGGAAGGTTTGAAGAAAACTGCCATAAAGGGCCAAGATAAATTGCACTATGGCCAAACGATTTTAACGAAGTCGGAGTCATCATTAGAGATATTTATCGATGAAGGTAATACTGTTAAGGTTTCTGAGAATAGCTCAGTTGTATTAGGAAGAAAAGGCGTAAATAAGAAGAAAAAAGGAGAAATTCTACTTCAGCTGAACAGAGGTGCTTTGCGCTCATCTCTTAAAAATCTGAAGAAAAGGTCATTTGTCATAAAAACGCCTTCTTTAGTGGCTGGGGTCCGTGGCACGGACTTTATTGCTCAGTACGACCCTGAAACTGAAGATAATGCCCAGCTCATTGCTGTTTTAGAAGGAGAAGTGGACACTTATCAGTTGAAAGAAGATGGCGAAGTAGATCTCCTGTCGCTTAAGAAAGTGTCGACAACTGAAGAAGCACTTTTCTCTAAGCAGGGTTCTTTCAACTCCCTATCACTCATGACTCCAGAAAAGGTAAAAGCCTACCAGAAAGAATTTCTCTTTCAAGCTGAGGCCTTGCCAAAAGACTCTTCACAAAAAGGAGCTGAAGCTGAGGAGGGATCGCAACCCCCACAAAAAGCTAAAAGCGAAAAAAGTTTCGAGAAAAGTGACTTCTTTGTTT
>JADGBV010000506.1 GCA_015231345.1 Planctomycetota bacterium | reverse complement strand
AAGGCAGGAGCTTATCAAGCGTATTCGTTGTGGTCAGGCTTTTTGGTATTTGCCTCGTTTAGACGATACCTTGTATGTTTTTGAGGGTAATGATTTGGCTGAAAGCACAATGCTGATTCAGCGCTTTAATATTTGTTACGAATTTGTTCAATCTAGAGTTCAGCAAGCCGCTTTGTCTTCAGAATCTCTAAAATGTATGGAGGGGTTGTTGCCTGATCATTCCTTTTGGTCAGTCAGTGCTTTGGAACAACCCGGGAGTGAGCATGAAGTTTGGGGCATATATGAGACAGTTCGACAGGCTCATAAAGATGAAAATCAACTGAATACTCAGGAGGAGAAGGTCTCAAATGCTCTGGCGACTTTTATTGCTGGAGAGCCAGGAGCTCATTATAAGCCTCACGAGGGTTTTCCGCCCCCCATAAGTGGCGTTCGTTTCAGGCTCAGCTAAGGCCTGAAAAGATTCACTCTAAACTTCTTCGGTGGGACTTTTCCCGTCTATTTTATCAGAAATACGGTTAGCATGTTCGATAATGGTTTGCCCTGTTTCTTGAAATAACTCTTTTTTTAAGCGGTTTGAGGGGCCAGTCGTCCATATAGCAGCAATGGGGTAGCCTCTACTGTTGAAAATGGGAGCCGAGACACAGTGGCAGCCATCAAGTTCTTCTGCATTATCAACACTGTACCCGTCTCTGCGTGTATTTTCAAGTTCCTTGCGGTAGTCGTCGGCATTTGTAATGGTCTGACTATTGAAAACTTCGTAATTGATTGAGGCGAGCAAATCGTCTCTTTCGCTATCTGGCAGGAAAGCGAGGATTGATTTGGCTGGGGCGGAACTGTGAATATGAAAGTGGGCACCAGCAAGAATATTAAAGTTAAAAGGGTAAAGACCAAGGACTTGTTCGAGAACAACACCTTTGGTGCCTGACAAAACGCCCACTAAGACTGTCTCTTTTATAATATTTCGTAGAGCGACCATTTGGTCCCAGGATTTTTCAACTAAGCTCATTTCTCCTGTCGTCGTTGAGCCCAGGTCAAGTAACTTGCGGGTGAGAGTGAACTGTTTCGTCTTTTCATTGCGCCCTAGGAAGCCACGGTTGAACATGGTCATGGTAATGCGAAAAACACTGTTTTTAGGGAATCCAGTAATTTGAGAAATCTCAGTAATTCCTAATCCATCGGGGTGCTTACTCAATAATTCGAAGATACTTAGCCCCCTGTCCAAATTTGGGACATGGTAATTGTTGGAGTTGTCTGTTTTGGCTGGTGTCTTTGGTTTATCCATCAGTATTCATGGTTTGTTCTGTAGAACGCAATGATAAGAGGTTTCACTAATAAATCAAGGCAAAGGTGAAAAAAACTTTCCTAATTATGGAAATTGTTTGAAATCTAGAATTATACATTTGACTACAAGGCAAACATGTTTATCATATCGTTGTTAATATTTCGTATGAGTATTGATCGCTTGAAAAGATTGCTAAAAAGATCTTCCTCTGGGTGCTTAGTGCTTCATGCTTCTCACCTTTTTTTTAAAGAGTACTAGAATGGATAAGAATCAATTAGTCAGTATGTTTCATAAGGCTGCCTCAAATATTGAGTCAAGCCATGTAGTTCTGTCTGAGCTGGATGCTGCTACGGGAGATGGTGACCATGGTGTCACAATTCACCGAACAATGCAGGCAGCCATTGAGGCGACAGATGAGAATGCGGAGAAGCCCATGGCGGAGTTTTTGAAAGCCATTGCTTTTAAAGTCATGTCATGTGATGGTGGTTCAACAAGCCCACTATTGGGTTCATACTTTTTGGGCATGAGTATGTCTGCTTCTGGTGATGAAATGACTCCCTCTGAGACTGCAGCCTTCTTCGAGGGTGCTTTGGAGAATATGCTTAAAACAAGCAAGGCAGCCTTGGGAGATAAAACAATGATGGATGCCTTGATTCCAGCGACTGAAACTTTAGCCTCAAACCTAAAAGACGGCACAGAGTTTACCCTTGCATTTGGTGCCGCTGCAGAATCAGCTGCTCAAGGAGCTGAAAAAACAAAAGAATACGTCGCAAAATTTGGTCGTGCTCGCACCATGGGAGAGCGAGCCATCGGGCATATTGACCCGGGCGCAGTAAGTATATCCCACATATTCAGAGGCTTTGCTGAAGCCTGGACACAAAATTAAGTTTTTTACAGAAGATAAAAAAGGAGAAATAATATGGCAGATGCTGTAGGCAACGTGGAAGCTTCCCAATTCGGTTTGGGAGTTCCAGTAGAAAAGAAAGCTTTCTATTTAAAAGGTACTGATCATACAGATTGGGGTATCAAAGATCGTCTTGCACGTATTTTTGATAAAAAATCTGGCAATACCGTTATGTTAGCTTTTGATCATGGTTACTTAATGGGACCAACTTCAGGTTTGGAAAGGTTAGACTTGAGCATTGTTCCTCTTGTTGAGTATGCTGACTGTTTGATGGGATGTAGAGGATCTATTCGTTCCGTTATTCCTCCCGACTCAAATAAACCTCTTGCTCTAAGAGCTTCTTCAGGAACAACAATTCTGACAGAACTTAACGACGAGTGCATTATTGATGTAGACGATGCCGTCCGTTTAAATGCTTCTGCTATGGCTGTCATGGTTTCTGTTGGTGGAGACCGAAGCAGTGCTCTCGGCCTCGATAACTTCTGCTGGCCTGACCCAGTGCAATCATCTAAAACGC
>JADGBV010000505.1 GCA_015231345.1 Planctomycetota bacterium | reverse complement strand
TTCTTATGCATTCCTGGCGTAAGGAATCCGTTGAGGTTTTGCCGGAAATCATCAGCACTTTACAGAAGAAAGGCTTTCAATTCGTAACGGTTTCGGAATTGATAGCGGCCAGCCTAAAATAGTCGGAGCGCTTCCCATCGCGAAGCACTAATTTTTGGGTCGCAAACAGACATTTTTGAGCCAAGGTACTGTTTTTAAGGACTTTCTAAGCTCACTTTAAGCAAATAATATCTCTTTCGCGTTGAATAGAGTTGCTACCATCACCCTGATAACATTATCAGGTGTCTATGGCGCTTTATTTCATAATTTATAATGTAAAGGATAAGATTATTTGATTTTTTTATTTAGCTAATAGAAACACTCCAGAAAATGGATGCCTAATATGACTCTAAACACAAGCGACAATAATTCACCGACTCTATCTGGAACTTCGCCTGCAAAAAAAATGCATCCATTGATGTGGGTGCCCTCGGCATATTTCACCATGGGCATCCCTTTTGCTCTCGTGATCTGGGTCACAGGCACCATGTTCAAGGATTTGGGGCATAGCGATGGTGAAATCACCATGACTATCGCCAGCATAAGCATAGCTTGGTCTCTAAAGCCCTTCTGGGCTGCTTTTCTGGATATGTGGAAGACCAAGAAATTCTTTGTTCTCTGCATGGAGTTCCTCATGGCCGGTTTATTGGCGATCATGGCCTTTTGCTTACCCCTCCCTAACTATTTTCAAGTTGTCGTCGGCGTCATGTGGATTATGGCATTTGCATCTGCCTCTCAGGATATATGCGTCGATGGCATTTACCTAACCGAACTCGACAAGCCTTCACAGGCCAAATATATCGGCATCCAAGGAGTGGGCTGGAATGTGGGACGCATATTCTCCACAGCAGCAGTTGTGGCAGTTGCAGGGATGCTTGGCCAAGGAGAAAAATCATCGTGGGCAATCGCACTACTCTTTGCTGGTGGAGTCATGTTAGTCATGGGTCTTTACCATTACTTCGTACTCCCAAAGGGAGCATCAACGACACGACCCGAAAGTGGTAAAGAAGTAATGAATACCTTTTGGGATACAATGGTGGATTTCTTTAAAAAGCCACAAATCATTGGCATGCTAACCTTTGTATTCCTCTTTCGACTAGCCGAAGGCTTATTACTCATGGAAGGGCCTCTTTTTATGCAGGCTCCCTTAGAAGAAGGAGGCTTAGGTCTATCTTTAATGCAGAAAAGTATTATTGACGGAACCATTAGTACCACAGTCAGTTTGGCTGGTGGTATTTTAGGAGGGTGGTTCATTTCCAAGCATGGCTTAAAGCGCTCCCTCTTTTTTATGGCCATCTGCGTCAATGTTCCTAATCTTTGTTATGTGTACCTAAGTTATACGGTTACTCCAGAAGCTCCTCTCTCACTATGGACCATTGGCTCATTAGTCACTATTGAAAAGTTTGGCTATAGCTTTGGCTTTGTATCCAATATGCTTTATATGATGCAGCAAATCAGCCCCGGTAAATACCACATGGCTCACTATGCCTTCTGTACGGCACTTATGAACCTAGTCCTAGTCCCAACGCAAGCAGCAAGTGGTCTTATTGCCGATCATGTTGGCTACAAGGTTTACTTTCTTATTGTTATGGCTGCGACAATTCCTTCTTTTATCGCTGCTTGGTTTGCTCCTTTTCCTCAGGAAGAGTGAGCTTAGAGGCTTATACAGCTAACATGTATGCTTTGCAGAGATAAGCGTTATTATCACACTTAACAATAATCCCAATGGCTAATTGCGCTAATCAGACTTTATTGACTCCTGCCATATTTATGTCAGCTTTGCTCTAGCTTCTTCCAATAAAGTTCGAGATTGGTTTAAGCCCGCATATCCGCCGAATTCAATTCCGCAATAGCCGCGCCATCCAGCATCAGCAACGATTTGAAGCATTTTGACGAAGTCCATGGGTGATGAATTACCATGATCGTCATATACCTTTTGCTTGATAGACACACCTTTTGCCCACTTCATGAGCTTTTTCATGCCCCTATAAGAATCGTAGGACACTCCCTTCTTAATCTTAAAGTTGCCCGTATCTGGCAAGGTGCCGCACATGGGGTGGTTAACCTTTTCCATAACTTCACTCAACCAATCAGCATTACTAGAAAGACCACCGTGGTTTTCTACAATAACATTAATCCCCTGCCCTGCACCAACTTCAGTCAGTTTTGATAATCCATCTACCGCAAGGGAAACTTGCTCCCCATATGCACCCCTACTCCGGGCATTCACTCTGATTGAATGGCAACCTAAGAACTTAGCAGTATCAATCCACTTGCGATGATTATCTACAGCTTGCATACGTTTCTTCTCATCGGGGTCACCGAGATCTCCTTCCCTATCCACCATAATTAAAATACTTTCAACGCCAAGGTCTTCAGCACGTGTCTTCATTTCACCCAAATATTTGCTATCATTCGTCTTATTCATAAAGAACTGATTCACATACTCAAGCCCAAAGATCTGGTGATCACTAGCAACCTTGGCAAAATCTAAATTGTCTATTTTACCGGAAAACAGCTCCTTTTGTAGAGTCCACTGAGCCAACGAAATTTTGAAGTGAGGCTTAACCTCCTTGGCATCACTCATACGAGTACAACCGGCTGCAAGCAGCCCTAAAGTTAGTGCGAGAAAATCATGACGGTTCGTTTTCATTTGCTGTCCCATTGTGCAGAGATA
>JADGBV010000504.1 GCA_015231345.1 Planctomycetota bacterium | reverse complement strand
GTCTATAAACGTAATATTTTGAGAGATTCTCTATTAAAAGGCAAAAAAGGAATAACACTCTATATATGCAGTCGGGCACCTAAACAAAGCCTTGGAGCGCGACTTTCCCAACATCAAACCTTATTTACAGTACTGTTTAATTAAATATCACTGATACATATTTTGGATGTGACTTAGTTGTCTTTCATTTCATTGGCAAATCCAAGAAACCTTTTTCTACTTTGAGTTAAGTGAAATTCCATTTTGCTAATGTTATTAATCATAACGTCATTAACTGAAACGTCGTCATTGGTGAGGCGTGCCATTTCATCATTTACATGCTCCATAGCATTATGATAAGTTTTTGCAAAGCCAGCTTTAAATTTCTTATGTGTTACACGAGGAAATTTGGATAATATTTCATCTGAGACTGCAAATTCTCCTTTACACTTAAATCGGAGGAGACTCTACAGTATTGTTAACCGTAGTTCTCGACATTATACTCCTGAAACTTTTGATCCTGAGTAACGATGCTCAGATTGTTGATATGTGCCGTGGAGATAATCAGTCTGTCAGCGGGATCCTTGTGATACCATGGAAGTCTGTTGGCTCTAAGAGCTATATCCGCAGTGATATTCAGGAGAGCTACATTTTGCTCTTCACACACCTGTTCAAACCAGTCTTCCGGCTCCATGGGCAAGGTGATTCTCTTCTTTGCATGCAGGAAGCCAATCTCCCAAGCGGAGATGGAGGATACATAAACAAAGTTCGCCTGATCTATCAGCTTAACAGTCTCTTTGGTCAGCCTTCCTCCACCTTGTGAGAGCCAGATAAAACCACATGTATCCAGAAGCAGGTTATTCAATCGACCAATCCTCAGATATGGGTTGAGTTAGATCAAAGGAGGAAGTGGTTGGCTTGAGCCCCTTTTTGATAGAAGACCTCTTCTTCCTTTGATAGGGAATAATCTCAGCAATCGGCTCTCCAGCTCTGCAGATGACGACATGCTCATTCGCATTCTGGACATCCGAGAGAAGTGCTGAAAGGGTAGTCTTGGCTTCGTGGATATTGACAGTCTTCATGGAGGTGATCGTGAAGTAGACTAACCTAGTTTAGTCTATAGATAAGCTTGTCAAGAAGCGATAAATCAGAGGACATTCTATTTCTAATTCATACTTTGTTGAGAAATCCGGCTATTTTCGATTTCCGCCCCAGGGAGGGGTCACCGATAATCGATGCTGGGGTGGTCATTCCCGGTATCACACAGTCGTTTCAGGGAAAGGCTACTGATATGGGGGCCTATGAGGCTGGAGGAGAGAATTGGAAAACGGGCGCATATTGGGCCGAAGATTTTAGTTACTAGAGTAGTTCGACTATTCGTTGTTAAGGATAACAGTCATGAGTCACACACGTCACCCCCTGGTTTGGATGCCTACCCTCTACTTTGCCATGGGGGTTCCCATATACAATCCTCACTGATTTTTTTGGACAAGAAAAAAAAATACAAGAGATTGTCCCAATTCTTCTAATTTAAGAGTATATAATTGTAAGGTTACGTTATCAACATCCATATGGAAGACCTCAAAGTTATGATGGGCTAGAAAGCTTTGAGCCATATGGTGTTGTTTTCAGCCAAAATGTGTTATATTGAGGGTATAAATGAAGCATAAACGACTAAGCATACTTACACTGGCTTTAATAAGCTTTGGAACAATAATTTATGCTGATAAAGCAGGTAATTCTAGACTCGGAATGGACCGTGATTCCTACGGCGTTTATGACCGTAAGGGAGGTTTATCCACACAAGACTACCCGTATTTTGTAGGACAAGCCTATAAACCCTCGTGGACTTCAGAAATTAACCCGGCGCGCAATAAGTTTAACTGGTCTCAACTAGACAAACGACTCAAACAGGCTTACGAACAGAATCAACGCTTGTATTTACAGGTCCATGTTTCCTACAAAAGCATAAAAGCACCTCCAAAGTGGGTTTACGATAGTGGAGTGCCTATGGTTAAGGGGCCGCCCGATTCCAAAAAAAAATCTCGAGGAGGGGCAACAATATACCCTTATTGGCTCGATTCAAAGTTTATAAGCTACTACAAGGAAATGGTCAGTAATCTTGGGGAGCATGTACGTAATAATGTTTCACCTCAGCTCCAGAAGATTCTTTCTTTTGTTCGTGTGGATTGTGGCATTCATGGTGACGACCGTCCCTATGACGATGCATCTGCGATTCCGGCTAAATATAAAATTTCTAAGTCAGAATGGATGGATTTTAAATTCATGGCCTATGATACCTATAAAAAAGCCTTCCAAGAGGGAAATGGCCCTATTATCCCCTTAATGTTTAAACATGCCTCTCCAGAAAAATATAAAAGCGAATGGGACTGGATTCAAAATAACATCAAACATAGTTACGGCGTTAGGTACCTGGGCGACACACGTGGTCATCATTTTACCGGCAGCCAGTTAACGACAGATCAATTTCGTGATATAGCGGTTGATTCTAATGCAGGAATATTTTCCAGAAATGAAATGGACCAAGCCTGGCAATCACCCATGGCCCAAAGTAACCTTCCCCTCTACTTTTACTGGACAGCTATCGAACAGCTTCATCCCGGACTGAGTATTTGGGACATTTTAGGTGCTGGCAGCAACTATTCCAAGAAAGGAAAGTATGAATTCACTTTTGAGTTTTTTAATCGCTGGGCCGCAGATTTGGTTCCAGCCACAGCTGGCGGAGG
>JADGBV010000503.1 GCA_015231345.1 Planctomycetota bacterium | reverse complement strand
TTCGAACCTTCGCCACCTCATTCCAGTCAACATTCACACTCAGCAAAGCTTCTTCCTCTCCGCCATCAAGGAGAATATCGCTAAAGTCGAAGAGCTTATCGCTTCAGCTTCAGGGGTCGATATGCTTCTTTTGCCTGAAATGTGGTCATTAAAACAAAATCAACTTCAGCCAATCCCTCCGCTGTGCCTTCAATACCTAAAAAACCATCAAGGCGGAATTGCATGTATTCAATAAAATCTCGAAAAGAAGCCGATATTTTCAGCCCTGCCGTAAAAGTATCTTCAGCTTTACCAAAGTTTGCATAGCCCTGAAGGCCCGCCTTTACAAAACTTTCACTGGGAAAAGCAGTCAGGCCCGTTTGACTTGTCAGGCTTTCGCCATTTTCAGAAGTCCAAAAATCCTCTTCGGCACGGCGCCCTGCATATAGAGAGTGCACCAGCAAAAGGCAAGTAAGGGCCAAGCTGAATCGACGAATAAGTTTATTTTTTTGCATTTTGCGTATTTTTTTTCTTTTGAATAACCCGAGGGGAGTTTGTGTTTTTTTTGGACAATTCAACAAAGCTAGGAAAAATAAATTCGTTAAATAGAATTTTACAAGTGGACGCAATGGGCACAGCCATAACCACACCTATAGCACCAAATAAATAACCGCAACTCAAGATAGACATCACCAGTATCATGGGAGGGAGTTCAACTTCTTTGCCCAAAATAAAAGGTGTTAAGAGAAACATCTCTAGGCCCTGGAGTAATGAATAATAAGCGATCAAGTAGATCATTTGCTCCATATCGGCGCCAGCCATCCAATAAAAACCTATGGCTGGAAGCAAAAAAAGCAAGCCCATAAGAGGAACAATAGTGGCAAAACCAATGGCAAAGCCAAAAATAAAAGGAAATGGCACATCTAAGTAAAGCAAGCCTAACCAAGCAAATGTTCCAATTAAAAGACACACGAGAAGGCGCCCTCTAAAAAAAGCTGAAAGGGACTGGTTAATTTTTCCTAGAATGTGCAGAATAACTTCTTTATATTCGTAAGGAATCAGATAAGTCTGCACAAAAGTGTTAATTTTGTTATAAGAAACCAATAAAAAAAACATGTAAAAAGGAACCAACAAAGCCATCATGGCCAAAGACGTAATTTTAGATATTTCAGCAAAAACACGTCCCCCCATAGCAAAGGTCGTATCCCTCATCACAGGGCCAGATGATTGCAAAGCTGCAAACCAACTACGAATAATTTCTTCAACCCTCACTAAAACATCCGGACTCACATAAGTCTTGGCGAATTCTCGCATACGGGCGATCAGCTCTTCTGGGGTTCCTTGAAATAAATCATTATTCGAGGACAACTCATTAAATTCTTGAATAAAAGAAGGGACAATAGCCGTTATAAAAAAAATCATCATCATGGTTAATAAGATGAAAATCAAAAAAGTCGAGGCCCACCTTGGAACGGCTAAGCGTTCGCCAAAACTCACAAAGGGGTTTAAAATAAAAGCCAGAGTGAGAGCAATAAAAAAAGGAGTAAAAACAAACTCTAAAGCAATGACAAAGATAAAAAAACTAATGATAGCAGAAGCTGCCATAAAGGCATGAGTTCCCCTCCTATCCAGCGGCCATAATTCTACGAGTTTTTTAGCCATATCAGTACTTCACTTCAGGGAATGTCTCCCCTTCGTTATAAAAGAGTTTATCCAACTCACCACGCGTTGTGCTGAAATTCACTTCATAAGCACTGGTTGTCTTTTTTATTCGAGGAAGCTCTAACTCTTTTGCCTGGCCATCACCCCCCTCTTGAATATCTTTCTTCGCCTCTGCAGAGCGACTTCCAGAGCGCATTTCATAGGGGCCATCACCAGATTTTTTATCTATCCAGACCGTATCCTGATATTTTTTTTGGCCTAATCCAAAAAAAGTAAAGAGAAGAGCAGCAATCACAAAAAGAACTAGGCCTAATATGATAAAGTCATTTTTCATCCGATCTCCTTGAGGTGTTTTTTGATTAAGCTCAATGATATACCTCTAACCACATAGATATCTCCACTGAGTAAGTGAGTATGACAAGGTTCATGGAAAATGGAAAAAGCTCCAGCCCGCCCCTGCCATACTTTAGAGGCGAAATACTCGCCTTGTTCCTCTGCACTCATTTTTGCCATTTCCAAACTCGCACTAGATAAGTCACTGACTTTTCTGCCATCGTCTAATATTAAATAAGTCCCACTATGAACATTGAAAGTTTTGCCCTCTAAGCATTCTATAATGGCTCTTGCATGTTCTTCATCTTGGGGCTTACCTAAAACAACACCAGCGGATTCCACCACCGTATCCGCAGCCACCACCGCTGAACCACCAGGACGATAAATCGCCTCGGCCTTCATTTTAGCCAAACGCAGCACCATCTCACGAACATCTTCCCCAGGTAGGGGTGTCTCATCTACATCGGCAGCTTCAACGACAAGCTCAGAGACCACTTCAGCCAAAATAGCTTTTCTCTCTGGAGAGCGGCTGGCAAGAATGAGGGACATCTGTTTAGGCCTTGGTTGAGTAAAGGAATATTCTTGGCATTACAATTCCTGCACTTTTCTTATACCCCAGAGACGTGGCATTCATGAGAGCCCCTCCATCGCTTTACGATGCTGTAATACAGGCATCATTTTTCGAACCTTCGCCACCTCATTCCAGTCAACATTCACACTCAGCAAAGCTTCTTCCTCTCCGCCATCAAGGAGAATA
>JADGBV010000502.1 GCA_015231345.1 Planctomycetota bacterium | reverse complement strand
AGCCGTCACAGTAATAAACACTTCCATCACCCTCAAAGGCCAAAATCCCTGTGGCTATACGGTCAAGAAAGTACCTATCGTGAGTCACCACCAAGGCACAACCACGGTAACTTTCTAGAGCTTCTTCCAAAACTCTTAAGGTCATTAGGTCCAGGTCATTGGTTGGCTCATCCAATATAAGAAAGTTTCCAGGGGTCTTTAACATTTTCGCCAAAGTCACACGGTTTCTTTCCCCACCAGACAAATCGGTCACAGGAGTTTGCTGAATAGGACCGGTAAAAAGGAAGCGAGCAAGATAATGCCGAATCGCTAATTCTTGTTTGCCATATTGGATAAACTGGCTACCTTCACTAATATTTTCGAAAACAGTTTGTTTTTCATCTAAAACATTACGCTGCTGATCGATATAAGCAAAAACGGTATTTTGACCAATACGGATTTCGCCCTTGTCGGGCTGTTCACGACCTAAGATCATTTTTACTAAAGTGGACTTACCCACACCATTTGGACCCACAACACCAATAATGGCACCGGGTTCAATAATAAGATCTAAGCCCTGAATGAGTTCCCTCTCACCAAAACCTTTATGTAGGTTTTTCAGCTCAAGAACACGATCACCCAGACGGGGACCTTCAGGAATACAAAAACTTGCTGTTTTCAATACATCAAGCGGCGGCGCCTCTTGAAGAGCTTTAAAGTTCTTCAGGCGAGCACGGTTTTTGGTGTTTCGGCCTTTAGGTGTTTTGTGTACCCACTCGAGCTCCTTTGCGTAGAGCTTCTGCCTTGATAGCTCACTTTTCTTTTGTAATTCCTCAATCGCTGCTTTCTTTTCTAAGTAGTCAGAATAGTTACCTTCATACGAAGCAATTTTCCCCGAAGTCACTTCCACCATGCGATTAGCGACATTATCTAAAAAGTAGCGGTCGTGAGTTACCAGCAAAACCGTACCTTGATAAGACTGGATAAAGCCCTCGAGCCATGAAATAGTTTCCGCGTCTAAGTGGTTGGTAGGCTCATCCAAAACCAATAAATCAGGGTGGCTCATCAAAAAACGACATAAAGCCACACGTCTTCTTTCTCCACCGGAAAGGTGATTAACCTGACTATCATCAGGGGGAAGACACAAAGAATCCATGGCCACTTCAATATGACGGTCAATTTCCCAACCATCTTTGAAGTCAATTTCCAATTGAATTTCTTCTAGCTCCTTCATGACTTTTTCTAATTCATCACCTTCAACTTCGCCTAGAAGAACATTAAGCTCATCAAAACGCTCAAGAAGATCCAAAATAGCTTTCGCGCCAATCATCACATTTTCTTTTACGGTTTTATCTTCATCGAGGGGAGGTTCCTGAGCCACATAACCCATATTGATGTTATTGCGCAGAATTCTTTCGCCTTCAAATTGGCCATCAATGCCGGCAATAATTCGCATCAAAGTACTTTTGCCACAGCCATTTACGCCCAAAACCCCAATGCGATCACCTGAATTGATGGTAAGGTTAAGTTCGCTTAAAATAACCCTAGTGCCGAAATTTTTAACAATATTGTTAAGGGTCAGGATAGGTTGTCCGTTCGCTACGTGCATATCTTCAAAAAAACAAAAAAACTGACGCCATTGTATGCTAAGTTCTACTTAACAAGACCAGAACCTGCTTGATTATTCCCCACATTTTTCAATGACTCCATATTTGGATGGAAGAATTGAAATCCTCACTTTAGCGATTCACAAGACTTGCTAAAAGGTGCCAGAGAATTGTAGTCCAATTAAAACTCATAAGATAAACAAACTTAACCATATAACCTCAAAAGGATTTCAATATGAATATTATCAAAACCATTACTCTTACTTTAGCTGCTGGCGTTTTTGCTGTAAGTGCTTGGGCTCACTGTGGTGGATGCGGACCCGCTCCAACCCCTAAAGTTAAAGCTGTAGCAAGCAAAAGCTGTGGTACTTGCCCAATTCAGAAAACACTTTTTTCTGGCCTTCAACTAAGTGGACCTCAAAAAGCACAAGTTGATGCCGCTTATGCAGAGTTTCGCAAAAAGCTAGAAACTATTCTCACAAAACAGCAACTATCCGCAATGAGCAAAGCCTGCGCATCTAGTGGAAAATGCCCAGCTCCAGCAAAAGCTCCAGTTAAAAAAATGACTTCTTGCTGCCCAAACTAACAGAAACAACTTAATATTATTTCTATAAAAAGCGCCTTCGGGCGCTTTTTATATTTTCTCCCTCTGGAGAATAAGTTCCCAAAATAAATTAAATATAAAGCAAGCCAAAATCCCCAGAAGGAAGATTTTGAAGCTGGGAGATATAAGAGATAGTTTTGTCCAATCAAGCATGATGGCTTGAGATGCGATAGACAAACTAATAATAGGCAAAACCTCTGGAATAGACTGACGACTCGCCTGGTCGCGCTCCCGCTCCATGGACTTTAGTCTGAGCTTTAAATAACCCAAAAATTGCTGATGCTCAAAACGACGATTTTCCTCGTTTAACTTAAAGCCATCAAGTAAATGCTTAAAGCGCTGGGTATTTTCATCTTGAATGCCTGTAAGAGATTTGAGGATTTTTTTCTCCGTAGCGCCATGAAGCTCTGAAGCTCTGAGTTCTAGAGGAGAAATAACTGCTTGCTGCGAATCCTTTACTGCCAATAATAGGCGCTCTTCGACGCCGGATATTTGCTTTTCATTGGCACTCAGAGAATCCATAATATTTCGGGCATAGTCTGG
>JADGBV010000501.1 GCA_015231345.1 Planctomycetota bacterium | reverse complement strand
CAAAAGATATTAATTCATGGTTTGGCCAACCTTGCACATGTGTCTCTCATATGAGGCAGCTCCCCGTACTATTCGGCGATAAGTCTCCTGAAAACTTTATTCCTGAAAAACCATGGGCTCTAGTCACATGGTCCATGGGCACCTGGACTGGCCTTAACATAAGCCTCAATTGGCACACCAATCCGCCCAAGTTTTGGCTAGCCCTCTCGCCCTTTATTAGGTTTATGGGTGAAGGCTGCCGCGTCTCTGAAAAGGAATTTCAGCTCTTGCAAAAGTCCTTTAGGCGTCGACCTGAAGCAACATTAGAGCATTTTTGCCATCAACATAAAGGTATGGGAAAATGGTTTCAAGGGGACAAAATTGATGAAGGCGACAAAGAAGACCTTGATCATAGTTTATCTTTACTTTCGCAAAAACTCCAAACCCCTCCCGCACTTGACCTTCCCATGAAAGCTCTATACGGTGAAGAGGATTTACTGGTCACCAAGCCAATGGTCCGAGAGTTTGCCGATTTATTTTCTCAATATGATACCATTCCACTTAAAGGCCTTTCACATGCCCTCTTATACGAAGAGCCTCAAGCTGTAGGGACTGAACTCAAGAAATTACTCCATTCGTGCAACTCCAAAAACGAGATATAGCCAAAAGGTTTGCCACTAGTGTCAAGAGCTATGATGGCCACAGTGATTTTCATCAGAAAATTGCAGAAGCCCTTGCCCTTAAAGCTATAAGGCCTCTTTCTTCGGCCAAGAGCATTCTAGAAATCGGCTGCCATACGGGAGTGCAAACACGTGCGCTAAAAAAGCACATACGCCCAGACTGCCTATACACACTACTGGACATGCATGCTGGCGCTCAAAATAAGCTCAAGGAACACAATTTGCATTTTCCTTTTATTTGCGCTGATGGCGAGGCGCTTCCTTTTGCGCCAGCTAGCTTCGATCTTATCGTATCTGGTTCCACCTTCCAGTGGTTCAAGAATTGGTCCACAGCCCTTCAAGGGATACTCACGACCCTTAGGCCTGGGGGAAGCCTGATATTTAGCCAATTCCTTGCTCCTAGCTTGGAGCCTCTCAAAAGCGCTTTTGGGAGCATAGGCAGAACCAGCAGTTTTTTAAGGCTACTGAGTGAATCCGAACTCGTGCAGGCGTGCAAGGAACTCAAACAAGCAGAACTCACGCAGGCAAACAATGAACTCATTGAATCGGAACTTACGCAGGCAAACAATAAACTCAGCCAGCAAAAATTTGGCATTGAAGTCGTTGATGCCAGGAAAGATTTCGAAGACTTTTCCGAACTGACTTCTTATCTTAGAGCCATGGGCGTCCAAGCCTCTCCTAATAGCGCCCGACCTCTTAAACGCAGCGAGCTTAATCAAGTCAGACTCTTTCTCGATGAAGAGCGCCAGGGCAAACACTATCACCTCCAACTATGTGCAGGCATTGTCGAAATCAAAAAACCTCTCAATTAGAAGGCCTGTAGCCTAATGGACGATCTTAAGAAAACTCTCGAAAAAAGCTTTGAATGGCGATTTTCACACTTTGGGAAAGTGGGAAAAAAAGCAGAGAAGGGCAAAAATACAGAGACAGCGTCACAAGCCATAAGACTCTTTGCTGGCACTGCTGATGGGGTCCCGGGTTTAATTATAGACCAGTTCGGCTCATTCCTAGTCGCCACCCTCTATAACCCAAAAGCAAATATTAATGCGGGGAAATTGAGAGGGATGATTGAAGAAGCATTTCCCGGCAAAACAATTCTTGTAAAATACCGCGACAATCAAGGCAAGTGGGCCTATTTAGGCAATAATCCATTTTCTTTTTCTGGCCATAATATATGCAGAGAAGGCCAGGAATCCTTCAGAATTCAGCATGACCCAAATCATGACTTTGGCCTCTTTCTCGACACAAAAGCTGCACGCAACTGGCTAAGAGATCATGCGCAGGGCAAAAACATTCTCAATCTCTTTTCCTACACCTGTGCATTTGCCGTAGCGGGGATGTGCTCCCAAGCCAAAGGCGTCACCAATATCGACCCTAATAAAAGTTACCTGTCTTGGGGTAAAAAAAATGCAGAACTCAACAATACGGACTTTCGTAATTACGAAGACACTACGCAGAAATATCTGGCTCGCCACATCAAACGCATCGCCAAAGGCACAGACTCCCCCTACGATATTATTATCACTGACCCTCCCGCATTTTTAGTAGGCAGAGGAGAAGATCGTTTAGGCCGAAAATTTTGGCCACTTATGCTGGATCAGCTTCTTCAGTGCAAAGCCCAAAAACTACTCTTAATCTGTAACGATAAAGCTTTCCGTAAGGGCCGCCAACTTTACACTTTTTTAAATGATCACATCGGCACTCAGTATTCATTCAAAGCCATCAAACAGTCCTATGATATTCTAGGGCAAAACAACAAAGATGAATCACAGCCAGATGGGTATTACCTCCCCCCTCAAGTTTATATGGCCGAACTCAGAAAGTAATACAGTACTGTTATTCAAGTATTTATCGACAACAACAATGCCGTAACATTATTGTATAATACGATTCATTATTGTAATTTTCTCAGAAGTACTTTTTTGTATCGTCAACAATAATGTAGATCCAGAGCTTAGCATGGCTATTGCTAATATGGTTTTTTCTCTTTTCAACTGGGGATAGTTGAATCATGGATGATATTCAAGCCATCCAGCGTAGTTCTGATGCGTTGTTTTTAATGTTAGGTGCGGTCATGA
>JADGBV010000500.1 GCA_015231345.1 Planctomycetota bacterium | reverse complement strand
AAGAAGTGCCAGCTGATGCCAATCACGATACCAACCGAGTGGCTCTTTCATTAAAAGCTTGGCAAGACAATGGCAATCCACCACTAGCCTTCGACCTCAAAGCACGCAAGCTTCCTCAGAAGCAGTCGTAAATTATGAGTACTCCAGGCAATGCAGCGATCTATTATTTATCCGGGGAGTATTCGACTCAACGAAAACAACTTATGGGCCGTCATGCGGCTAACGAAAGTTTTATTCACGCTTGGCTAAAACACGCCCCATTTGGGGACTTGTCTTTCTATGGTCGAAGCAATGAGCAAGATGCGCTTAAAAGCCTACTGAGTGAGCACAAACGTAGCCTGAAAAACTACCAACTCATACCTCAAGGGCAAGAAAATAGACTCAAAGACCCCGGTTGCCTCTACATACCAGACCCTAACCTAGCTCAACATGCTTGGCATCGCCGGACTCATGGAGCGCATCATTATAGTTTATCTGGAGTCACTCATACCCTTTCGAGCAAAGGCGCCCAGGACTTAATCGGCGCTCTTCTCACAGCTCCCGTATACCCATGGGACGCCTTAGTCTGCACCTCAAAAGCAGTTAAAGCTAGTGTCCTCACAAGCATTGAATCCTACGGAGAATACCTACGCGAAAGATTTACCATCAACCACATGCCGCAATTACCCCAGTTACCTGTGATTCCCCTTGGCATTCACTCAAACCAATATCATGCTGATGAAGAGAAAAAAACCATGCTACGCAACAAATGGCATGAGAGGCTCCAAATAGATAAAGATACCACAGTATTCTTATTTGTAGGCCGACTGAGCTTTCATGCCAAAGCGAACCCCATAGCCATGCTCAAGTCACTCGAGCAAAGTAGCAGAGCAAGCAAAAAGAAAGTATGCCTGATTCAATCAGGATGGTTTGCCAACGAAAAGGTAAAAGAAGCCTACGAAAAAGCCAACCATAGCATCGCGCCCAATGTGCAGTGTGTCTATGTTGATGGACGTAATGCGCAGATTAAAGAAGAAATCTGGCATGCAGCTGACGTCTTCATGTCACTATCAGATAACATACAAGAAACCTTTGGCCTCACTCCCATTGAAGCCATGGCGGCATCTCTACCCGTGATTGTCTCAGACTGGGATGGTTACAAAGATACCGTAAGGCATGGCATAGATGGATTACGTATCCCGACTCTAACGCCACCACCCGGCCTTAATACTTATGATGCGGCTTATCGCTTTGACCGAGATATTGATAACTATGATTTCTATATTGGCTCCGTGAGTCTTGACACCACAGTCCATATTCCTTCTTGCACGAAAGCCTGCATACAAATGATCAACTCGCCTAGTCTTAGAAAAAAAATGGGCCAGCAAGGCAGAGAAAGAGCTGTGCATAACTACGACTGGCAAGCTGTGATTCCCCAATACTTAAAACTATGGCAAAACCTAGCGCAAATCCGCCAGCACCATCAGGATATTTTTTCTCATAAAAAAGCAGCACATCCTTTAAGGCAAGACCCAGCCTTAACTTTTGCCGCCTGGCCCACCAGGACTTTAAGCCTAAACGATTTCTTCAGCCTCACTTTGAGTAACAAGCACGATACGCTAAAGAAATTCGAAGAATTATACGAACAGCCTATTCTTAATTACGCCCATGATTTGCCCCACAAACAACTTTTCCATAAAGTGATCGATTCTTTCAATGAAGGAAGTGCCATCGAATTCAAGGCTCTTTTAGGCAAGCACGCAAAAGAAAGCCACCATATGGTCATAAAAGGAGTGTCTTGGCTTCTTAAAGTTGGCCTGATTGATATGAATGAGTTATGATCCTGTCAATAATCCATGGAGTGCCGGACTTAGGGTGATGCCTCACTGCATAAAAAGCCAAAACTATAGGCCACTATAGTCTTGGCTTTTCACTTACTAAAATATCAACTCACTATTTCTTTTTCAGTTTTTTCATAAAGAGCTAAAAGCTCTTTATAAATCTCTTTCGTTTTGGAGTCTGGTTCAAGTCTGTGAGAAGCTTTCGTGATGTCCAACCTCAGTTTTGTCAGCGCTTTCTCACCCATGATAGTCTTAGCAGCCACCAAGGCAGCTCCAATTGCTGCACTCGAAGCACTATCCATTCTATCTACTGGGCATTGAAAAACATCAGCCAATATCTGCATAAAGACAGTGTCTTTCGACGCGCCACCGGTGACTTTCAGGCAGGTAGGCTTTAAACCCATTTGCGAAACATGGTGTTTTTTGGCTAAGGCATGAGCTTCGTAAATCCCTCGGCACTGGGCATCAATATCGGTTTCAGAGATGCCTACATACCTTTCCTTACTCTGGCCAATATGAGGAGTAATCTCAGGCATAGGGAATGAAAGCATGACTCCGCCATTATTTCCCGCTGGTTTGCGAGCCACGGCTTCATTGAATGACGACCAGTCTAAACCGTACTTATCGCGAACTTTCTCCCTGGCTAATGAGCCATTACTATAGCAAAGCAAAGCCATATAAGCTCCCGTAGGGGTGCAGAATATATGGCCATTTTCTGGAGATTGTTCAGGAATGTCATTCATGCGTACGAAAACGGTATCGCTGGTGCCAAAACTAATGGCCATATCGCCGTCACGATCCAGACCTAAGCCGACCATACTGCAAGGATTATCTCCCGACCAAGGCAGTATTTTCGCTTCGGGAGAAAAACCATAACGTTCAACAAAGTAGTTTGAGATGGATCCCAATTCTTTATCGGGAGAA
>JADGBV010000004.1 GCA_015231345.1 Planctomycetota bacterium | reverse complement strand
CAATCGGCGGCATCAGTAGCTTTTATAGTGAACTTTATTCCGGCATGCTCGGCCCGAAAGCTAGTACTTCAATGACTGAGCTTATGGAGAAAAGCTTTAAATTATTCAATAACAGCTCGTATTATGCCTCAGGAAGTGTTAATGCCAAAAAGCAGATTGATCAGAGATTTATCATCTATAAAAAAGACATCAACACCAATGCTTTCTTTGAAATTATGGAGGAGTTTAATAAATCAATGCTGGAAACGAAGGTACTTGATGCTCCTCTTTACGATAAAATCACTTTCAAGAAAAATGCCGGCAAGATACAAGGCGTTTCATATCATACATACTTGCTCGATATCAACTTAGACAATCCCGCATACGCAGCGAAAGAACAACAAAAATTCATGGCTGATGCTGGCTTTGAGAAAATGGAATTTATTTATGTCTTTCATAAAGGCTATACCTTAGTCACCAGTTCTAAAGAATTTAAGGCTGAATTAGGGAAACTTATCACCAATATCAATAAAGGACAATATAATGGAGTCAGTCAATCTAAGTACGACCTTTCATCTTATGTTGACCTCGCAGGTCTTATTAAAATAACAAGTGACATGATTAGCAAGCAATCTCCTGAGTCCAAACCTATCTTTGATATGTTAGCCAGCAGCGCACTTAAGCTAGAAATGAATATGAGCTACCAAGACTCATATGATTCACAGCTAGTTATTCCTTATAACACCATCTCATCAATCGCAGGAGCCGTCATGCAAATGCAAATGCAGAAAGCTATGGCGCAACCAAAAAAATAACAAATTCGCCTCTTGTCGTCTAGTCTATTCAGACGCAATGGGCTCTCTTTTTTTCACTCTGAAGCGTCCCTTTTATTAAACAAGCTGCCCGCCTTGGCAGCTTGTTTATTTTTTTGCTGTGGGTATAAAGCTGAACAGCCTCTTTTTCTTGTCTTAGGCGCTCTTCTCTTAAGTTTTATTCTTAGTTTAAAGCAGACTAAGTATTTGTGGCTTATTCTGATATATGTAGCTGGCTTATACCACATATCCCATAACCATAAACAGAATCTCTTTTGGCAAGACTTTTTTTTGACTCGTGGCATGAGTGAGCTTGAGTTTTGCTGGGACAATGATGTTTACCTTTCTTATCAAGATGGATTTTATAGCGGCTGGGCGAAAGTAAGACCTATAATCAACAATGAAGTCGCCCATGCTTATGAGAAGAAACTGTGGGTAATGGCTAGCGCTCAATATACCACTCTCAATCCAAAATGCTTTAAAGGACATCATTGGCGTAGCCATGTGGTGACCTACCATGAAGAGGTGCCTAGAAGTTTGCGTTGTGCCCTCGGGCATGAGACTAGCAATTCATTGTCACTGCTAGCATCCATCAGAAAAAGAGTTATCTGCATATTAGAAAACTCGTGGCAGAAGCATAAAGAAGTGGAGCATTGTGGAATTGTTCGTAGCCTCATTACAGGCAATAGATATGGGATTTCTCAAGAACTTAAGAATAATTTTGGGCGTTTAGGGCTACTGCCTTTACTCGCATTAAGTGGACTTCACGTTGGTATCGTTTTTTTCTGCATGCGCTTTCTTTTTAAGTGTATAGCAATCCCCCCGATGATCAGGGATATTTTACTTATATTTATACTGCTCTGCTACGGAACTCTTGGTGGTTGGGCTTACTCTTTAGCACGTGCAACTGGAATGTGTATTATTTATATTTTAGCAAATTATTTTGGCCGTCGCTATTCTATTTTTAATGCCTTATTCTTCATGGCCTTGGCTGAAATGTTGATTAATCCCTTGGTTGTAACACAATTATCTTTCAGCTTATCATATCTAGGGGTTCTAGGGATTCTATGGTCTCTTTATATTACCAATCTGATCAATATCACTAAGCTGATCAATCTCAACAATATCACAGCTCAACGTTCCATCATCACTAAAACTGGGATTTACTTTTATGATATTTTTCGTGTTTCATGGGGGGCAATGATCTGGACTTGGCCTATTGTTTTGCAATCATTCCATACCATCCCTATTTGGACATGGATTTTTTCTGCACCCATGTTTAGTCTCTACGCCATTGTCGTTATAACGACAATTATAATATTACCCTTCTCTCTCCTAGGCTTATCTATTCCACAGTTTTTATTTATTCCCATTCGCTTTTATGAAGAACTGGTGAATTATTTATCTAATCAATTTTCATGGGTTAATGCTTGGTACGACTTTGATCCGTCCTATATGGGTACGTATTTTGCTGGACTCATTGGTATTTATTACGCTGCACGTTTATATAATATGATGCAGCAAACGAAGAAGAAAAGCTTAGCTAAACTCATGGCCTAGTTTCTTTAATATTTTCAGACTTGCAGTCGATGTATGTGGTAAATCTTGGAGGCTAAAATAAGCTAGCTCTCTTTTTTTATAGAAGGGCAAGTCATTGAGAAGTTCCGTTTTCTTTCTTGATTCGCTATAATTATCAATTTTATATTTTGTGATATTTGTCCGCAAACATTCATGCAAAGGAATTTCAATTGTGAGTTTAGGGTACTGAGTTAACGATTCGTCTCCTTTTATCATTGCTGTGGGCAATTCCCATTGATCTTCCAGCCACTCTCCTTTGCACTTCTTATAAAGCAGAATTTGATTCTTGTGCAAGCAAATAAAACGCAATAAGGCTAATGAATGCAATTTGGTCTTCTTTTTTAATCGAACAGGAAAGCTCACGGCATCTCCGACTTGAGAAGCTTGGCATATTTTGCTTAAAGGACATTCCTGGCATAAAGGTTTTCTCACTCGGCAAATCGACCGTCCTAAATCCATAAGGGCCTCATTAAACACTCTTGGCCCAATTTCCTTTAAAATCCTTGCGAATTCTTTCTTAGACATATTTCTAATTTCTTGATCCAAGCCTTTTTCATATGGGGTTGATAAGCGAAACAAACGACTGATCACACGTTTTAAATTACCATCCACAGCTAAAGCAGGTAGATCGTGGCCTATGGCTATAAGGGCAGATGCCGTATAGGGCCCTATTCCAGGAATCGCCTTTAATTCCTCCTCATCTTCCGAAAAACCGAACTCTACAATATGCTTTGCCGCTTTAAACAAATTAGCTGCCCTGCGGTAATACCCCAAACCTTGCCATGCTTTCCTAAGTTCGCTTTCGCTGGTTTGCGCTAAAGATTCAAGATCCGGATACATTACGAAAAAATCATTGTAGCGATTCAAGACGGTGCCCACAGTGGTCTGCTGCAACATGATTTCAGACACCAAAGTGGTGTAAATGGTGCGATTTTGCCGCCAGGGAAGTTTGGAATATTGGCTTAATGACCAATAAGCCAGCTTTTTGAATGGTGAGATCTGCATGATAGTTAGTGTCATGAGGACTGTTTTTTTTAAAGGTGAATCGGGTAATAAATCTGAACAAAGAGCGAACAAGCACAAATTTATTCTGGCGACAAAAGCTCAAACCCTTACTTTTTGCCACTAACTTGAGAAGAGAGGCCATGGCCATATACTCCTTTTGGAGTTGAGTAGGCAATCGCGTGGTTTTACCACGAGGAAAGTCCGGCCTCCGCAGGAAAGGGTGGTGGTTAACAGCCACCGAGGGTGACCTCAGGGAAAGTGCCACAGAAAGCAAACCGCCTCGTAGAGGTAAGGGTGAAAAGGTGAGGTAAGAGCTCACCGCATGACAGGTGACTGTCATGGCAGGGCAAACCCCACCTGGAGCAAACTCAAGCAGTCGTCTTATTCCTGTATATGGCGGCGGGTAGAGCGCTCGAGTTTTTCAGCAATGAAAAACCTAGATGGATGATTGCCCAAGACAGAAGCCGGCTTATCGCTCAACTCCACTTTTTCCTTAATCAAATCAGGGGCGCATAGAAAAGTAGAAAATTCTTTTTTTTTTGCGGTTTATCCTTTCAATCAATGACTAGAGTGCCCTTTAATCAGTAGGAAATAGCCCTTTGGATCAGCTAAAGAAAATCACCAATTTTATCGATGAGCGTTTACTCAAAATACCATTTTGGATATTTTGGCCATTGCTCTTTTCTTCAGTCTGGTTTTATATTATAAGACGAGTCATCAGCTGGGATTTATGGTGGCATATGGCTGCAGGTCGTTTTATCGTCGAAAACGGCTACTACCCGCCAACAGGAACATTCACCTTTTCCCCAACAACAGGGACACTTTTCACCTCAAAAACATGGCTAGGTGATGTCATTTTCCACCTCATATACACTTATGGGGGGTTTTACGGATTGCAGGTTTTTAGAGGGGTTATGATTTTATCGTCCATCTTTTTTATGCTCCATATCCTGAAAAAACGCTACACCATCTGGTCCCTTCTCATAGGAATTATGATGGTCATTGGCACCATGCAGAAGCACTTAATTAAAAATGCGATTTATGTGCTCTTTTTCATGAGTTTTATCTCATGGAGCTGGGTGCAAATTAAATATAACGGCAAACGCTGGTTAATTTGGACTTATCCCCCTATTCTCATTGCCTGGACACATATTCACGGGAGTGTCTATGTTGGATATGGATTTTTATTACTGATTATATTTGGTGATTTAATTGACCAATTAATTCTTCTATGTCGAAAGAAAACTACTGACTTTTTTCTCGTAGGCTGCTTGGTTATCTCACTAGGCATAGCCTATCAACCAGTCAACAGTGTCTGGGGACTCAACTATCATAATTTAGCTTATAATTCTGTTGTCAACATTTTTAGCTCCCCAGAACAAGACTCTGCAGGAGGGTCTAATACCAAGAAGACTCAAGGGGTTAATAGTAAACAAGAACTAAAAGCTCAAGTAAAACTCTTTTTTAGGAAAATATTCGGTGGAACAGATGCCAAGTTAGTGGCTGAATACCAGTGGCCATTCGAAATCCTCTATGTCCTTTCGGTGAGATTATTATTTCTGCTTGTGCTTTTTTATACATCATACCTCATTATCAAATCAGTCATAGCCTGTGTCACTTTTGGTGAGTATAAATTTTTATTTAGCTTCGAATTCCCCTGTCTTGCTCTAACTTATATCGCTTTGGGTTATCTACGAACTGTATCTTACCCTTTTCTTGTCGTCTTTCCTTTTATGTTATTTAGTTTAGCTCAGCCTTTTCCTAAACTGACAAAAGAAAAGAAACAAATCATTGGTGCCATACTTCTAGGAATCTCTCTTATTATACTGGGGGCCTATTTTGCCAGTCCACCATTTCAAGAATTTGTGCGTCTCTTTCATGAAGGCTTGTGCTATAAAATAGGCGGACTAGGTGATGGCTACAAAGGAATCTATTTAACCGAATACATCTGCTACCCCTTCTATTTTATTATTCCTGTCGTAGGAACCCTCTTCTTAATTGGCCATGAAGATAATCAAAAGCTCAGCTTCCAAGGCCTACGTATCGGTTTAGGCTTATGGACGCTAGGTTGCATTGGATATTTTGCCTTGGCTCAAAATCAAATGTACAAGGACGGCCTTTTCCATAAAGTCTCAGGCTTTTTAGATACGGAGCCTGGTTTAGGAAAATCTAATAAATTCTTCAAAGGCTTACCTGAAGAAATTGTTACTCGTTACCCCGATGAAAATATCTATAACTCTTATAATATGGGAGGCTACCTCCTGTGGCAATGGTATGGACAAAGAAAAGTCTTTATCGATGGACGCTCCATCATTTATGACAATGACTTTTATCAGGCTTATACCAGAAATAACGCTCAAAAGTACATTGAGAAGCATAAGCTCAACAAAGCGATACTCAGTATGGTCGTAGACAAAGACCGTATCCAGCTCTTTTTAAGTCAAGGTTGGTCCCCAGTTAAGTTTGACCCTGGAAATGTTATCATGGAAAAACCTAAAGGTAATTTAGAGGCTTGTTACGGTACGGTACCAGAGTTTGTCGAAGGCGAACGTAGCATAGCAGATATCGAAGCACTCGATCGTGAATATTTAGGGCTTTTTTATAATAATGCCACAACATTTATGCTGAAAGCTGGTCGTTTCAAAGATACCAAAGCATGGTTAGAGCAATCACAACCCGTTCTTGATCAGTTACCAGAACAGTTCAACAAAGTACTGAAAGAAAGGATGAAATTCATCACTCAGGTCACTAAAAGCTTTGGAGATGAGAATCACCGTCAGCTTGGTGTGCTATGCCAAAAAATATTCAATAAAGTCAAAGGAGCTGAGTATCATAAAGTAATGGGAGATACAGCTTTTACATTTAAGAAATATGCTGATGCTAAAAACTCTTATCTGCAAGTTTATCAAACGAATAAAAAAGATAGCGATATACTCCATAAACTTGGCAACACATTTTATCAATTGAAGCAATTCAAAGACTCAGCTCACTGCTTTCAAGAAGCCATTAAGCTTAAGCCCAAACAGTCATCTCATTATAATGGTATATGCATGGCTCTTATCAACTTAGGAGATATGGAGAAAGCTCTTCAAGCTTCAAGTATGTCAATCAAAGTCAATCCAAATGGTTTTGAAGGCTATTTCAATAGCGGAGTTATTTTTGAAAGATTAAAAAAGTACAAGGAAGCTAAAGTGAATTTTGAGAAGGTTCTAAAATTGCAGCCTAATTTTGCTCCAGCTAAAGCGCACCTCGATAACGTTATCAAAGCACTAACTGGTTCGTAGACAAGGGTTCAATGTCGAGCAATCGTCTTGTAGCAGGCTGTATGACAGGCACCAGTATGGATGGCCTGGACATCTCTGTTGTTGAGCTTGAAGGTTATGGTTTAGATTTAAAAGTCAAAGACAGTCGAAATCAAAGTTTTCCTCTTGGTAAGCTTAGTGAGAAGTTGCGGGCCATATCCTTAGGTAAAAGCTTTACCATTAAAGATCTGGTCGAAATAAACCATCATTTTAGCCACTTGCACCTCGATGCTCTGAAAGAAATGCATGCAGAAAACGCTCATCTCATTGCCATTCACGGGCAAACCCTTTATCATAAGCCTCCCTTAAGCTTACAAATGCTCAATCCAAACCTCATTGCTCATAATTTAAAAGTCCCTGTTGTATACGATTTAAGAGCTGCAGACCTCAGCATGGGAGGAGAAGGAGCTCCCATGACTCCTCTTAGTGATGCCATTCTGTTTCGTTCGCCTGCACAGACACGAGGCATTGTTAACTTGGGCGGCTTTTGTAATATCACAAAAATTGCTGCTATGGATCAGGTGGATAGAAATGAGATCTCAGCTAAAGACCTTTGTGCATGTAACCATATTTTAGATTCTCTTGCTAGGGAAATGTGGGGATTTGAATACGACCATGACGGTCAGAAAGCCTTAGAAGGCAAGGTCAACCCTGAGATCTTTGAGCAAGTTTTCACCATTCTCTCTGAGCAAAACCAAACGACCAGATCCCTCGGCAGTGGTGATGAACTCTACTCGTCCATTCGAGGGCTTACACCAAAGATCGCAAGTCAAGATTTAGCTCGCAGTATTATTGCCGCCATGGCTCTTTTAATATCTGAATCCCTGAAGGAATGTGCCGAGCTCATTTTAGCAGGAGGTGGCGCTCATAACCAAGCTCTTGTGGCAGAAATCAAACACTTTTTTGCTGGAAAAGTCTACCTATCTGACGATTTCAACATCCCCATTCAATATAGGGAATCCATATCCATGGCGATTCTCGGAGCCCTTTGTGAAGACAGAATACCCATTACATTAGCGCAAGTAACCCACTGCCACGGAGAAGCTCCTGTGGCTGGAGTTTGGGTGCAGCCAAAATGACTTATCATGAATTTACCTCCAGACAGATCTCATATTTCAACAGAAAAATCTAACCCTGAGTGTAATAATTTACATCAGCTAGATGCGGCTCAGGTTATTCAAGAAATTCAAAGGCAAGACCATTTTGTCATCAGGGCATTAGAAGAGGCTCAAGCTCAACTCATAAGCTTATGTGATAAAGCAGAAAAAGGCTTTAAAAAAGAAGGCCGACTGATTTATTTTGGAGCAGGCACATCTGGTCGTCTTGGTGTATTAGATGCCTCTGAAGCTCCACCAACTTTTCATGTGTCTCCATCAAAAGTCATTGGAATTATTGCAGGAGGAGATGGCTCTTTAAGGAAATCAAGTGAGGCAAAAGAAGATGTCGATAGTGGCGCAATTGATGAATTAAAAACTCTTAACCTCAATGCTGACGACACACTTATAGGCATTGCTGCTGGTGGCACAACACCTTATGTTCATGGAGGATTAAAATGGGCTAAGACTTTAGAGCACCCTCCCCTCACAGCATTAATCACCTGCTCAGGAGGAATAAAGGGCCCCTATATTGATGAAATGATATACCTCAATACAGGCCCCGAAGTCTTAACAGGGTCTACAAGAATGAAGGCAGGATCGGCAACCAAAATGGCACTCAATACCATTTCAACCACTTTAATGATTCGGTCCGGAAGAGTCTATGGCAACCTCATGATTGATGTAAAGGCCACGAACGATAAGTTAAAAGACCGGGCCTCACGCATTATCATGCAGATTACCCACTTAGATCGAGAGTCTTCTTTTCAATTACTCGATCAAGCCGATGGTAAAGTCAAAACAGCACTTGTTATGCACCATTTAAAAGTCACTAAGGAAGAGGCTGAAAGTAAAATATTGTGTGCGGGTCAAGATATTAGTCAATTAATCGAAAGTCATGAATCTCCAGAATAAGAAACTCATTATCCTAGCAGATGAAAATATGCCTCAGGTTGAGGAGTATTTTCAACATTTAGGAGAAGTCAGAAGGCTGCCAGGACGGTCTATTAAAGCAGAAGACGTTACAGATGTCGATATTCTTTTAGTCCGCTCTGTAACACGTGTTGATGCAAAACTCCTAGAGGGTAGCCCTGTATCATTTGTGGGCACAGCCACAATAGGCACAGATCATCTAGACATCGAATACTTAGAAAAGAAAGGCGTAAAATGGTCTGCGGCCCCTGGTTGCAATGCTCGCTCAGTCGCAGAGTATGTTGCTGGATCTGTAGCATGTTTGCAGCTATCAGGAAAACTAGAAGCGAAAGGGAAAATTGGCATTATCGCAAATGGAAATGTCGGAAGCAAAGTGGCGGAAGTTCTTGAAATATTGGGATACGAGCTTCTTATTTATGACCCTCCAAAAGAGGAGCGTGATGAAGCCTTTAAATCTTGCCAGTTAAAAGAGCTACTCGATTGCTCTATGATTTGTGTGCATGCCCCTCTAACAAAATCAGGTCCCTACCCTAGTCATAAAATGTTAGGCGTCGATTTTCTTAAACGACTAAAAAAAGGCACCGTTTTATTAAGTGCAGGTCGAGGAGCTGTGCTAGATTTTAGTGTCCTGAAGGATATTCCAGGACACCTTATTGAATGCTTGGATGTATGGGATCCAGAACCCGAAGTTCCCTTAGATATACTTAGGCGATCTTATATTGCCACACCTCATATTGCAGGCTATTCATTTGAAAGCAAATGGAGAGGCACTCATATGATCAGCGAACAGGCATACCAAATGCTTAATCTTCCAGCTCCTAACCCAAAGCCGTCCCCGCCTTCACGACACCAATTCGATATGGCAGGACAGTCCATGAGTTGGCAAGAACTTGTGCTTACACTATATAACCCCATAAATGATACAGAGCTAAGTAAAACATCATTACTCAACTCACCATCGAACAAAATTGGTAAGACTTTCGATTCCTTAAGGAAAAATTACCAAATGAGGCATGAATTTTCTTTTTGCAAAGTCAATAATATTAAGCTCAGCAAAGAAGATTTTTCCATATGCCAGAACCTGGGCATAGAAATCTGAAATAGATTTCATGAATTTATCACCAATAGTGAGCCATTGATGCAGTGCCAATATATTGATTATTCTTGCCCAAACCAAGCTCAGAATTTAGCATTGGAAGAAGTGCTAATACAGCCTTTTGTTAAAAACCCACAACTAAATCCTATAATAAGAGTCTGGCAGAGTGATGAGTACTGTATTGTCTTGGGACGAGGCGAAAAAATTGAGAATCAAGTTTATACAGAGAAGGCTCAAGACCTAAATATTCCAGTTTACCGTAGAATTAGCGGTGGCGGCACAGTGGTGCAAGGCCCAGGCAACCTGAATCTTTCTTTTTTCTTGCCTTATCATTTCATTTCAGGCTTGGATGTTATTGAAAACTCTTATCAAATCATACTACCATGGGTCACTCAAAGTCTCAAAAAAGCTTATGGAGCTGAAGTTAACATATCTGGAACCTGTGACCTCACCATAAATGGCAAAAAAATCTCTGGCACCGCTCAGGCCAGGAAACGCCATGGCCTTCTGCATCATATGACTTTGCTCATGGACTTTGACTTAGCAGTCGTAAGCAAGGTTCTGAAAGAGCCTGAAAAAAGGCCGGAGTACAGAAAACTGAGACAACATGAAGTTTTTATTACGGACCTAAAACGTGAAGGCTATGAAACGGAAAAAGAAACTTTTTTGACAGCACTCCAAGAAATTGTTCCTGGGCAAGTAGCCTACATGAATCAAAATGACTTGCCGCATCAGGAGACACTCGATCTTGCGGAAAGAAAGTATAAGAAAGATGAATGGAATTATTGTGGCAAAAGCCCCCGGTAAAATTTAACAAATCTCAGTTATTTTGAAGTGAAATGGGATTCGTAGAGAGTCGCAATTTTCTCTGCCTTTCTTGAGTAAAAAGGGATGCCCCTACCCTGCCCTCTTCTCTCGGATTCAGTCTCAATAGAAATGGACACTCAAGACAATCAACTCTGTTTTTCTGGTGTAAAAGCTCAGGAATTAGTTGAAAAATATGGCTCTCCGCTCTATGTTTATGAAGAATCAATCATTCGCAAACAGTATAGAGAGCTTGTCGATCAATTTCTTTACCCTAAATTTAGGGTTCATTATGCAGTTAAGGCGAATTACAACCCGACTATTCTTAAAATTCTTTTGGAAGAAGGCTGTGGAGCCGATACGGTTTCAGACCAGGAAGTCCGCTTATGCCTAGACTTAGGCTTCCCACCAGAAAGTATTATCTTTACAGGAGATAATAATACAGATGAAGAGATGCGCTACTGCCTAGAAAAAGACGTACTTATTAATGTTGGTTCCTTATCCCAACTAGAGCGTCTAGGCAAACTAAAAGAAGGCGCAAGAGTTAGTGTAAGAATTAACCCCGATGTAGGTGCTGGGCACCATAGCCACTGTATTACTGGTGGACCTAAAACTAAATTTGGCATTTATCATGATAAAATAGAGCAAATCCAGGCTATCGTGAAGCAGTACAATTTAAAACTAGTTGGCATTCACAGTCATATCGGCACAGGAATTATGGATAGTGAAAAGTTCATTGAAGCGATGGATGTAACAACAGGTGTGGCGAAAAAAATTGAAGGCCTTGAGTTTGTTGATTTTGGTGGCGGGATCGGCATTCCTTACCGTGAATCACAAAGCCCTCTGAATCTAAAAGATTTTGGAGCCAAAGTCAGTGAACATTTCACAAAATTCTGTGCCGAATATGGCAACGATCTAGAATTAAAAATTGAACCGGGACGTTTTCTCGTTTGCCAGGCAGGAACATTAATCGCCCAAGTAAATACTCTTAAGGAAACGCCAGCTCACCAATTTGCAGGCTGTAATACGGGCTTTAATCACTTAATGCGCCCCATGGCTTATGGAAGTTATCATAAAATCCTAAATGCCTCACGAGTCGAAGGTGAAAAGAAAGCGATTGTCTTATGTGGAAATATTTGTGAAAGTGGTGATGTTTTCACTCAAGGCTCAGATGGAATAGAGGACAGAGAAGTCAGCGCTCTCGAAGAAGGTGATTTGGTCGCCATTTTGGATGCTGGTGCATATGGCATGAGCATGAGCATGCAATATAACATGCGCTCTCGCCCTCCAGAAGTTTTGGTTTCACCTGAGGGGCAAACAAAGCTCATTCGTAAGAAAGAAAGTTACGAAGACATAATGAGCAATTTCTGCTAAATGCAAAATGAGTTTCTTTCACAAATTTTTCGACCGTTTCTCGTTAGCGGACAATAAAAGATTATATATCTATTCCTTTTTTGTTGGAATAGCATCAGGTCTTACAGCAGTTCTATTTGAAACTTTGCTGAATATTAGCCAAGGTTTTCTCTTTGTCGAGTGGGGCAACCAACCCGTATCTCATCCAGATGGCGAGAGAAGTGCGCAAGTGATCCATAATATGTTTCACTTTGCTGCAGATGGTGATCCCATCAAATGGTATTTAATTCTGCTTCCTGCTGTTGGTGGTTTACTTTCTGGTTGGATCACATATCGTTTCGCCCCAGAGGCAGCTGGCACAGGGACAGATGCAATGATTGATGCTTTTCATAACAAAGTGGGAAAAATCAATGCAGTAGTTCCATTAGTAAAAGGTTTAACCACGATCATCACGATAGCTTCTGGAGGAAGTACTGGAAAGGAAGGCCCCGTTGCACAAATTGGTGCTGGAGTTGGCTCCAATCTGGCCACCAAAATGGGCATTGGCGTAAGAGCAAGAAGAACACTTTTGCTGGCAGGAACTGCTGCTGGTTTAGGAGCTATCTTTCAAGCACCTCTTGGTGGAGCATTGACTGCTGTGGAAGTGCTGTATCACGAAGATATTGAAAGCGATGCTTTGATCCCCTGTGTCATTTCATCCATAACTGCTTACGCTCTCTTTGGTTCAATTTTTGGGTTTTCTAACGTCTTTTATTTACCAGAAGCCCATTCTATCAGGTTTATTCCAGTTGAGCTCATTTTGTTTCTGATGGTTGGTCTTGTTTGCACAGGCATGGGATTCCTATACACCAAGAGCTTTTACAGTTTAAGGGATAAATTCTTTAATCCCCTTCCCGTGCCAATGTATGTCAAGCCAGCAATAGGTGGCTTGCTTGTAGGTATTACAGGTTTTTTCTATATTGAAGTGATGGGCTCAGGCTTTGGTTATATTCAAGAATTGATTAAAACTAACCATTCTGAGATCACTTGGAATGTAGTTTCTATATTCTTTATATTGGCTTTACTCAAAATTTTTGCAACAGGTTTTACTATTTCAAGTGGTGGATCTGGTGGTGTTTTTGCCCCTAGTCTTTTTATTGGCAGTACCATTGGCGCTGCAGTCGGAGGTGCAGCTTACCTACTCTGTCCGAGTCTGGTCTATTCGCCATTTGGAGCTTATGTGCTCGTAGGTATGTCTGCATTTTTTGCTGGAGTCGCTCATGCACCCATTGCGGCGGTTATCATGATGACAGAATTAACCGGTGGCTACGAGCTCCTGGCCCCACTTATGCTAGTGAGTGTTTTAGTGATCATTATGTCTCAAAAATGGTCAATCTATGAAAATCAAGTTCATAATAAATTCTTCTCTAAAGCTCACCTTGGTGACATGACAATCGATGTATTGCAAGACCTAAAAGTCTCTGTCATGGGCCCTTACCGGCAAGTAGGCATAACCTCTTCACACACCCTTTTTCATGCAGGTGAAGCCTTTGGCCAAAAAATTCATGCCTCGGACCTTGTTCTTGTTGATCACGATGATATATTTGCTGGCATGGTTAGTCTCAGGGATGTACACTTTGATAGCAGCGATCCTCTTATTGCCAATTTAGTGACATTGGAAGACATTATGACACCCACCGTTGATGCTCTGACTCCCGATCATAATTTACACGAAGCACTTGAGATTTTAATGAGTAGTGAGTTCGATAAAGTGCCCATAGTTGCCTCTCTAGAAGATGAGGAGCGACACTTACTTGGCTATGTGCTCTATAATGATATTTTGAAAAAGTATCATGAAGTGGTTAACCCTGATAAGGTTGTCTAATTGAGCCACAATAGCCCAGATCAAGAAGAACTTATCAAAACGCTCCCAGAGATCAGCTACGGCAAACCCAAATTCAAACATCGCCTAGAGTATCTACCCTTTATAATCTTCAGTACTTTCTTAGAAGTACTACCACTAAGCTTAAGCCGCTTCTTCGTGCACCGCCTTGCTGATTTTGCACGATTATTTTTGAAGAAGAGAAACGAATTGAGTATAGAGATGATGGGCAAAACCCTCAAATCATCTCCCAAGGAAGCCTCTGATACTCTTAAGAAAAGTTATTATAATTTTGCCGACAATTGGCTGAGCCTTTGCAAAAACAGGCCCAATGGAGCCCAAGAAAAGAATATCAATTTTCATGGTTTTGATTTCTTGAAAAAAGCCCATAAAGAAGGCCGTGGAGTTGTTATCAGCACAGCTCACCTTGGTCATTGGGAGTACGTCCCTCGCTTGCTCTACCAAGCCAAAATACCCGTTGCCATCATGGCTACTGTGCAGCATAATCCACTATGCGACAAATACTTTAATGAAAGACGTTCCTTGGGAGGCTATCACCGCATTTTACACAATAGACTTGGCGTAAGACATAGCTTATCTTTTCTTAAAAAAGGCGGGATTTTATTAATTTTAGCCGATATAGACATCGGACCTAAAGGACTTAGAATACCCTTCATGGGAATCCCAGCTTCTACCCCTAAATGGCCTGCAGAGCTTAGCTTAAGAACAAATTCATATTTAGTCGTAGGCCATAATCACAAAGCAGACCATAGTCATGAAATCACTCTAAATGAACCCATCGATCCACATTTGCTTGAAGGCAACAAAGATGATAAAGTTCACGAATTAAGCCATCAGATGAACAACCAGCTATCTGAAATTATTTTCCAACATCCAGAGCAATGGTTTTGGTTACAAAGAAGATGGAAAAGCAAAGTATAAAGCAATTCAGACTTACTCATTTCCTTAAAGAATCTCTCTTTTCATACCCTGCCCTCATACTCTTTTTTATTAATGCTATAACTCTTGTCCCCCTGTGGGTTATAAGTAAAAGTATCGAGTCCAAGCCTTACAAGTGGTCTTTTAATTTAAGCCAATCACACCAAGGCTCCAATCCTAAACTTGTAGGTGAATGGTATGCGGAGAAGGAAATATCTCCATTTCCTGCAGGGAGGCACGAGTATCATTCTACTCGTCAATGGCCAGTTCACTTACCCAAACTCAAAATTAAAGGTCGTGATATCGCGATCACAACTCTAAGCCAATATAAAAAGCAAGAGAATATAACTCAAGTCGTGATATACGATGAATGGAATCATACTTCAAAGCTGAAACACCCCATTATTCCAGCTGATCATAAAAATCAGCAGATTTTGATTTTGCTTGATCAAAGTGCGACAATGGGTGAAGAATTCCATAAGAATGAAAAGCATACGCGCCTAGAAAAAGCAATTCAGTCCCTCAAAGAAAAACGACGATTATCTAGCAGAGAATGGCAAATGTATACATTTTCTGATATGCTTATTCAATGTGGAGAATGGCCTCATGATGGGGAAAAAGTCCCCTTAGGTTTATGGAAAAAGCCTAGCGGCACAACAGCCCTTCTTTCTGCTTTAACTGAATTGGCTCAAAATTTGAGTGTGGATGATAGCGATATTGGAAAGGAGAAGCAAAGTGACGGCATAAGAGCACAGCTACAAAATAGCAACTTGAGAACTCATAAACAAGATAACAATCAGGAAATAGCAACCCCTCTCATTCCTCGAACTTGGGTGATCATCAGTGATGGGCAAGTCAGCGAAAGGGACTCTTATTCCATAAAAAAGGTCATCAGTCAATTAAAAAAACAGGCTATTCATATTCATATTCTCTCTCCTGATTTGCAGCCGATGGATTTATGGCAACCTTTCTATAATCAGTCTTTAGTGAACTCACAGTGGCCTACAAGCAATAATAGTAAAAATATTCCTCTAACCAACTCCACCCAAAAGCCTCATGAAAAGTGGCATGATTTAATTGCTACTCAGGGTAGCCAAGAGCATCAGGTCATTTTGTTCTCCCAAGAGGGCTTGCCCCTAATTTATATGAGCTCTAGTGACGGTAACACTCTTTTTCATGTTTGTGCTAGGCCTGACTTTGAGCAACAAGAACTCAAGAGTATGATCTCACAATTATGGCAAAACAACCTTGTACTCACTTTTTTACCAGAAAAAATCCGCATCGATACATTTAGCAAAAGCTCTTCTCTCATCAAAATCAAAGACTTTCGCTGGCAAAACCTTAGCCCTGAAACTCCAGGTATTTACATCTGGCCTATACCAGAATTAGCAAAACTTCCAGTGAAATTAGACTGTTTTCACCCTGAAATTGGCCCCTTTGAAGTCTCTGGTCTAAATTTTTACCAACACATCCATCAAGCCCGCCAGAAACAACAACAGACTCAATGGCAGCTGAGTCAATATCTTGAGCCTATTGGGCCGTATAAACAGATCATTTTATCCCTTCTTCTTATTTTTGATATCTTACTTATTTCGTTCATTTTAAGGATAAAATCATTGAAATAATTTGCCTGAGCCGAAAATCTGTTCGGCTATCTCAATATTATTTTTATGACTCAAAAGAATCAACCTCCAGCATCAAAATGGCTTCCTCTCGACGAGAGTATTTTATTAGAAATCAATGAGATATTTCAGCAGATCTATCCAAGCCAACAATACGGACAACTAGCTCAAGACATCTCTCTGTACTGGCAAAAAAGCTTAAAGTCCGTTTGGGAGAACAAGAACACTGGGATACGGAATCAAGATTTAGCTTATAATCCCGAAGATCCCTTATCACGCATTGAACAAAAAATGGTAGCTATCGTATATGCAGATAGCGTTCAAAGTGGCAGTGAATTGACTCTGAAAAGTCTTAAACGCTTTTTGGACAAATACTTTCCACACCTCAAAGGCCTTCATATGCTACCAGCATGCAAGGTCAATCACAAGCGTTTTAACGATGGATTTTTCTCGCAAGTTGTGAGAGACGAAATAGATGATAATTTTGGCAGCAATGATGACTTCGCGCAAATGATGTCAGAGTATTACTCCATGGCCGATTTTGTTCTTAATCACGTCGATATTGATAACCCTACTTTTCAAGAATATTTAGCAGGTGATGACACTGCAGGAGAATGTTTTTATATTTTTAGTGAAGAGGAGTATTTAGAAAGAACGAAGATAGGAGATTTTAAGGATATTTTTCGCCCACGGCCCTTCCCTCTTTTTACAATCTTTAGGAGAAAACCTAAAGAAGATTGCTTCTCATCACTCAGCTTAGATGAACAGTTGAAGGCCATGAAAGGCAAGATTTCAGATGATCTAATTGAAGAGATTGATGGTCTGAGTAAAAATTCTTCTAGTAGCGATAATCTGATAGGACTTTTATACCTTTTCAATAAAATCAAAAATGATCAGAGCTTATTAATCGACGATTATAATTTACTCTCTTCATTCACCGATGACCTCAAAGCAAATAACGCTGACTTATTTCAGAGGATTTTTATTGTCTCCCCCATTCAAGAAACGAAATATACCCCCTATACATTTCATTCGACCATACAACAACCCATCGATTTATTAAAAGCTTTATCCATCTCTGAAACTATTGCTGAGAAAGTCATTAGTGCTTATCATGAATGGAATGAAAGTATTTTTGGCCAAGAAATTCGCGCATTAACGACCTTCAGTCACGTTCAAGTAGACTTAAACCTAGGCACCTATCTTGGCCTCAAAATGCTGGCAGATGATTTTAGTTGGTACCTGAGTATGGACCTCAATATGCTCAGGCTCGATGCTGCTAATTTTGCTTTCAAAAAATGGCAAACATCATGCTTTGGCTTAGAGGAAGTTAATCAATTAATGAAAATACTCTACCTTTCAATGGAAGCTGTCTCACCTCGTATCGTGGCCAACTTAGAGGTCAATAACACATTAACGAGTATCCTCACACAGATGGCCAATAAGGATGCGCCACCGCCCATGATGTACGACTTTCACTTAGCTGGCATCATGCCTGCTCTCTTTGCAACACAGGACGCAAGCATTTTATCGAGAATCTTTTCAATGATTAAAAAGTACGATATCCCCCATCATTCCATTCGCTTTAGTTTAGCAGAAAGTCACGACGGAAAGTCAGTAAGAGGAAGTATGGATATCTTAAAGTTAGGCGAAAGGCAATTGGTCGCTAATATTATTGAAAAGAATGGAGGCAGAGTGAAATATAAATCTGTCCCATCTGGAAAAATCAGCCAAGAAAACTTTAGGATTATTTGCCAAGAAGCTGGAGTAGATGAAATTGATTTCAAGAAACATATATTCGCTAATCACGATAGTACTGATGAAGACTATATTCTTGCAGATGAATTAGGTAGCGAAGATAATTTTCTACAAAAAGCCAATCTCTGCCCAGCACAAGAGCCGGGAGTCATTCAATATTTCATGAATCAAATTGTACATGGACGAGAACCTTATGAATTATGCTCTTCGACTCGTGATGCCTTAGAAAAGTTAGAGCAAAGTGAGCTAGAAGTGAAACGGTACCTTGCTTTTTACACCTTAGCTTTTGCTCTTATGGGTAGAAATGTTAAATCGATTTACTTTAATGACCTTCTGGCTCTAGCCAATGACCAGAATCGCAGTAGTGAAAGTGGTGAGCTTAGAGATCTTAAAAGAACAAAGTCTATCTATGAAGATCTAGAGCTTAACTTAAACGCTCCCAATGATTTTATGACTCTGATAGCTACAGGCTTAAACCATCTTATTTATATTGTCGATAACGACATGGCACTCAATCCACGAGGACAAGAAGCTGAAATTTTTCATCATAATGACCTCCCTAAACATATTGCATGCATTACCTTAGGTTATCAAGAATCACGAACTATTGTGTTAGTTAATTTAAGCAGCACAATAACTTCTATCCCTCAGAATGTTGTTGCAGAACTTAGCATTCAAAGCCAAACAGATCTAATCAGCTCTATTAAAGTTCAAGATAATTGTCAAAAGGGACAGTTAGCCCTTAAGCCTTTCCAAACTCTTTGGCTCAAGGAATGAATCATTTTTTATTTTTCAAGCAAGACCTAAGCTAAGCATGAGTCAGACTCATGCAGATAATCTTACTAAAACAGACACAATACTTATTGTTGATGATACAGAAGATAATATACAGACCTTAAGTATACTCATTCAACACCACCTTCCTCATATTAACATTATTTCGGAGTTAGATTCATATCAAGGCTTTGTAAGAGCCAAACAAGACCTACCTGACGGTATTATATGCGATATTAACATGCCATTTATGAATGGGTATGAGCTCACAGAAATGCTTCGCAATAATGATAGCACGTCAAGAGTACCCATCCTGATTATGACGTCTCAGGATCCAGATGTGAATATCAAAATAAATAGCTTAGAAGCTGGCGCTGATGATTTTATCTCTAGACCAATTGATGAAAATGAATTAATCGCTCGAATTAAAGTAATGCTCCGCATCAGTAATGTCGAGAAGAAATTACGACGAAGCAATGAAAATCTAAAAAAAGACCTACAAAATAAAGAAGCTCAATTATCAATTATTTTACAAAACACCAAAGAAGGATTTTGGGAGTATGATGTTAAGTCACAAAGAATTATCTTAGATCATAATTGTCTTAATATCATTCAAGAAGACTCCATAATGAGTGATCTTCACTTAGAGTGGTGGATAAATAGAATTCACCCAAACCATCAGACCTTATTTAAGCAAGAATTACATAAATATCAGAATGGAGAGGCCGAATACTTCCAAGCCGAATATCAAGTCCTCACTTCTTCTGGAAACTGGGAATGGATTTGGTCTCGAGCTATTTTTTCATCTGATAACCATCGTCTTATTGGAACTCACAGAGTTATAACAGATAATAAAACCGAATACATAAAAAACGAGCAGTTGATGTTAGCCATAGAACATACCACGGAGACGATCGTCATTACAGATTTACAAGCGAAAATTATTTATGCGAACCCTGCATTTGAGAAAGTGACAGGTTATAGTCAAAGTGAATACCTTGGAAAAAACCCAAGTGTTTTAAAAAGCGGTGAACACACAGATTCATTTTATAAACAAATATGGGCCACTTTGCTATCTGGAAAAACTTGGGAAGGTCGTATTATTAACAGAAAGAAGGACGGGAGTCTATATACAGAGGAAGCGGTCATCTCACCTGTCGTCGATAAAGATGGGCAAGCAATTAATTATATCGGCATCAAAAAAGATATAACAGATAGTCTCATCTTGGAAAATCGTTTAGCATACTCAGAGAAAATGGAAGCAGTAGGACGCCTCGCTGCTGGCATAGCTCACGATTTTAATAACTTACTCGGTGGCATCATTGGTTTTAGTGAAATTTCACAAATGTATACAGAAGAAAATGACCGTCTCAACAAAAACCTTAATATGATACTCAAAGCCAGTCATAGAGCTCAAGGCCTAGTCAAGCGACTGGTTCTTTTCAGTCAAACCAATACAACTGGACAGAAAATGAGTAACCCATTTGAAATCATGCAAAAAGCTTTAGAAATTCTCAAAAAATCACTCCCAAATACTATTTCGATTCAAGCGAATGTTATTGAAGGCGAGGCTTTAATAAAAGCAGACCCTGACAAGATTCATGATCTCATCATCAATTTATGCACAAATGCATCTGAGTCATCTAATAACCAAGGGGTTATAGAGCTAAGGGCAAATGAAATCAACCTCACTCAACAATTAGACGGTATTATGGGAGTTATAAACCCTGGGGCTTACTATATGATACAGGCAAAAGACTTTGGCTCTGGTATGTCTGATGACACCTTAAAAACAGCTTTTGATCCATTTTTCACCACTCAAGAAGTTGGCAAAGGAACAGGTTTAGGCTTAGCTGTTGTCTTTGGTATTATTAAAGAACATCAAGGGAATCTCAGAGTAAAGAGTGAAGTTGGCGAAGGAAGTGAATTTACTGTATATTTGCCTACTCACAAAAAGGCAATCAATGATTCAGAACCAGAAACAGATAAAAAGACTCCTGCTAAAGGCGGTGATGAAAAAATTTTATTCATTGATGACGAACAATCAATATGTCATGTATTTGAGTATTTATTTACTGATCTAGGTTACACTATTACCACAACAAACAATAGCGATGATGCTTTGGAACTATTCAGAAAGAATCCTAATTATTATGACTTAATTATTTCTGACCTCAGCTTACCTAATATGAATGGATTAGAGTTAGCTAAAAGAGTCTTTAAATTAAATCGTAATATTCCATTTATTCTCATAACTGGACAACACGACTTACAAGATCAAAATAAATACCTTAATGAAGGGGTGACTGCGATTCTCCATAAACCTTTCATTAAAAATGAGATTGCAATAGAAGTAAGGAACATTTTAGACCTTAGGAGTAAAGAATGAAGAACATATTGATTGTCGATGATGATGATATTATGAGCGAAATGCTTGCACAGATGATGGAACTAGAGAATCATAACACAACCATTGCTCTTAATGGTAATGATGCCATTAAATTACTACGAGAATCCAACTATGATTTAATGATTACAGATATTGTTATGCCAGAAAAAGATGGTTTAGAGACCATTATTGCCGTCAGGCAATCTCACCCAGACTTACCCATCATAGCCATCTCCGGTGGAGGAAGAATTGAACCTGAATCTTATCTCTTTATGGCTGAGCAACTAGGTGCAAAGCATATTTTCACAAAGCCACTAGATCGCATCACTTTCAGCAAAGCTGTGAATCAATGTTTAGAAGAAGCGGAATTAAATTAACCAAAATGCGGTTTTAAAGTCAATTGACTAATTCCCCACCACATTTGTGGCAAAATTTAGCTCCATTTATATGTCCTTCATGATTACAATCGGGACAGATAATGCCAGGTTCTTGCAACTCTTTCATCTTAGTCATAGTCATTTCTGCAGTCACAATACCTGTTGGTACTGCGATAATAGCGTAGCCTGAAATCATTATAAAAGAAGCTAAAGTCTGACCTAAGACCGTTTTGGGTACAATATCACCATAACCTACAGTCGTTAATGTAACTATACACCAGTAAATACTTTTGGGAATACTGGTAAATCCGTTCTCGTTACCTTCAACAACATACATCATACTGCCGAAAATAACGATAATACAAATAATCCATGAGAGAAATATGGTGATTTTCAGTCGACTCGAGCGAAGAGCATTAAACAACACATCAGAAGCGCCTAAGTAATTCATCAGTCTAAGAATTCTAAATATTCTCAGCGCCCTTAGAATTCTTATTGTCAAAAAATAATGGGCTGAAGGTAAAAATAGCGATAAGTATGTGGGCATAATTGAAATCAAATCAATGAGACCAAAAAAGCTGAAGATATACTTCGATTTATGGGGATGACAATAAATGCGTAAAAAATATTCTATCGTAAATAATACTGTAAATACCCACTCAAAAGCGATGAGATAGCTTCCCCAATTAACCTTAATAGCAGTTACACTCTCCAAAGCCACAATAAAAAGCGAAATGAGAATCATACAAATGAGGAGCAAATCAAAGATTTTCCCTTTGGGTGTATCAGACTCAAAAATAGTGATAAATAATTCTCGCTGGGTGTGATTCAAACTCTGGATCATGGCAAAAAAAGATTATTGTAGATTCCTCGTGCTATTTTCAATATTGTTGCATAAGCTGAAATTCATTTAAAATACCACATATGTCCATTTTGACCAGACATTTTATTCCTCTTTTTATTGCCTTTGTGGCTCTAACATCAGGCCTATTACCGAAAAACATGGTCCTGTGTCAGAAAGAAGGCGAAGAAGTTCACCTTGAACTTGAAGTGGAAAATTCATGCGCTTGTGCACACCATGACCTATGTGAGACACAAGAGAAAAGCAATGATAAGCAAAAGGCATCTAGAGATCATGATCATAACTGCCAGGATCTCATCTTGCCCAATTTATGCCAAAATCGTCAACTCAGGCCTCAATTATTAAGTATTGAATTAACATCACCACCTCCCTGCAAGTCACATTTTCTGAAGCAATTCAGATACACTCCACACCAAGAGCATTATTTCATTGAGGATTCCCCTCCTCCCCTTTCAGATCATTTAAAGATCATATCAAGCATACAACTTATCATTTGAAATATCCCTGAGTGTAAAGCGATCATCTTCGCTTCACCTTGTTGTTTGGCACTTTAAAGTGTCTCCATCACTTCATCTTTTCCAGGGATATCTTTATGTCTTATCAAAGACTTTTTACTATTTATCAAACTATCGTTGTTAGCTTGGCTCTGTGCTTAGCTTTATGTTCATGTCAGCGCTATAGTGCTTTAGAGCTTAATTCGACGAAGATTCACAAAGAGATTATTCAGCTTAGAACAGAGCGCTCAGAGAATTCCAATTCAACTCAGCCCTTCACATTTACAGATGCAGCTAAGATCTTAGAAAAACATAACCGTGAACTTCAGTTATTACATCAACAGTACAAAGCAAGTCTAGAACTAGCAAAGATCAAAAGCCCATGGCCAAATCCTAGCATAGAATTTGGACCGGCATTTGGGGGCAGACTAGAGGACACTGTTGCAAGTAGTCGACAAGGATTTCTTTCTCTCGCCTTTCAAATCCCACTTGGCCCACGACTAAGCCGCAATGATGACCTAAAGAATATCCTAGCCCAGCAAAGTTACACAAGCAAAGTTATCCAACATCGCACTCTGTATTTTAAGCTTAAAGAAGCTTATCTCAAATATGCTTTTTCAGCGATCAAAACGAAACAAGTAGCTGAACTTCAGAAGTCCCTCGCGACCTTCAGGCGATCCTTAGAGAAATCTATTCAGGCAGGGCTTGGCACCAGCCTGGGGCTATTTGACACGAATATTCGCTTGACTAACTTAGAGCTTGAGGCAAAAGATTTAGTTATAGAGCAAATCAAAAACTCCGAATCTCTAGCACAACTCCTTGATGTTGACCTGAAATACATCAGAGAGCTAAATTTTTCTCAGCCGTCCTCTATTTTCAATTTCTGGTCAGAAGCAAATTTACTAGAGATTATGACAGAGAACAACAATCAACTTGCCATAGACAAAATGAATTTTCGCAAGTCTGATCAGGTGCTCAAGCTCGAGCTAGCAAAACAGTACCCCGACTTAAGTATCGGATTTAGTCGAGAGCAGGAAGTCGGAGAAAAGACAGTTATCACCTCGATTCCTTTGGGGATCGACATTCCTCTTTTTGATAGAAATCAATCAGGCATCAGTCAGGCAATCAATCAACGTAAAATTCACTTAAGGGCCTATAAAAACACCTTATCAGAACTCTCCACAAGCCTTGATAGCCGAATACAATTATGCAAAATAAGCTTGGAGCAGCTTGATATCATCGACAAAAAACTCATACCTCAATATAAGCAAAGTATGAATGAAGCACAAAAAGCGATCTCTTTTGGTAGTCTGGATTCATTGCAGTACCTAGATATGAGAGCACGCTATGAGGAAGCACATCTTAAAAGAATTGAATTACAAGAGAAAGCTTGGCTGAATGTGATTCTACTTGAGAATCTCTGTGGCTATCCTTTACTGAATATGAATGGCCAACCGAACGCAACCACTCCTAATACCTTTCCTAATTAAGACTATGAACAAAAAATACATCATCACACTAATCAGTTTTTCTCTATTGCTACTTTATTTATTTGCAAATGATGATTATTCAAAGCATAATCATTCTATACTGAATAATTATTCTTGGAATAGCCATAAGACCCTTGAGTGGGACATGGGCAAGGCAGAAGAGTCCAGCTGTAGCCATGACCATGCACAAGGTGAGGGTCATTCTGAGCACAATCACAGTATTCACTCTGGGGTCACAAATAAAACAGAAAAATCTAGCTGTGGCCATGACCATGCACAAGATGACGATCATTCTGGACATAATCACGAGGCCCCCTCTGCAGCCATAAAGAAACCAGAAGACTCCAGCTGTGACCATGACCATGAGTCTCATAGTGAAACGGAAGTTTCTGAGCAGGCCTTAGCTAATATGGGAGTAAAAATACAAGCAATAAATACGAGTCACTACACTTTATACACACCCGTCCCAGCAGTCGTTGCTGAACACAACAATAACATACAACCCCTATTTTCACCCACTCATGGGCGTATACTCAGCATAAATGTTATTCCTGGAGAATTCATTCAGAGCAAGACGGTTTTACTACGCATGCTTCGAGCCCCCATAAAAAGACCTGAAATCAATATGGTCGATAATATACTCAAACCAGCTTCTGAAGAATATCATAATACCGTTATCGACTACAGAAAGAATAACGTGCTGTTGAAAATTATCAATCAAGAATTATCAAGAATAAAAACTTTTCAAGATAAGCAGACATCCACAGTTATTGTTCCACGCAAAGAAATTATTGAACTTAATTACCGCAAAGCTGAAATTGAAGCTGACCTTAAAAACAATGAACAAAAGATGCAGTGGCATGGGTTGTCTCTAAAGGATATAAATAAAGTCAGCAGCGAGAACCTTAATATCCCCTCTGCAAATCTATGGCTAGGAGCTTTAAAGGCAAATCAAATTTGGAATAAACAGTGCGAACGACTACTAATGTCTTTACCTAAAGAAGATGGAGCCGATCGCTGGTGCATCGCTACAATTGGGGAAATGAGCGCTGAAGAACTTATATCTCCAGCTTTAATAGAATGGCTTGAAAGCAATAAAGAAGCAAGTGCTCATTTTTTAAAAATTGCTAGACTACTTCAAGACGGTCATTCGCTACAAGATATCAAAGATCATTTTCAGAGTGGTTCTCTTGAAGCGATTGTAAGTGTCATGGCTCCACTTAATGAAACCGGATGGGATATCGATTCAGTTAATGTTAAAGTGGGACAATGGATTAGTGAGGGTGATAGTCTATTAACCCTCAGTAATCATTCCGATATGTATTTATTAGCCCACCCCCAAGGTTCTGAAATCATTCCACTGACAAAGTCTTGTAGAGAAAATTTACCTATTCAAGCAGTCCCCTTACTGCCAGGAACAGGGCTGAATATCCCAAGCCTCAGCGTTAGTAAGATGAGCAGCAATAGTGACGGGCAAGATGAAGTATACCTCCCTTTCATCAATACTATCATGAGCCTAAACAAATCAGATACAGGCAAAACCTTCCGGAACTGGAATCTTCGTAGCGGCATGAAGTATTTCCTTCAAGTACCCATCAATATTTTGAAAGATGTTATAGTTCTTCCGAGTAAAGCAGTCATACAAGTAGGGCCAGATAAGATAGTCTACATTAAGGCACACAATCAGTTCATCAAAAGAAAAGTCATAGTCCTTCATGAAGATAGTGACTACGCAGTCATTGGTGAAGGCTCAGAACTACTACCCGGAGAAGCGATGGTGACAGAAGGTGCCTTTGCCCTACACCAAGCCCTTATTGCAGGTACACCTATGGCTGTCGATCCACATGCCGGCCATAATCACTGAGGTTTATTATGTTGAACGCTTTAATCGCTTATAGTTTAAAAAACCGCACCCTCATTATTGCATCTGCAATAATCGTTGCTTTTGCTGGCTTTTATACCGCAAAGCAAATGCCCATTGATGTGCTACCGAACTTAAATCGCCCAACTGTTGTCATTATGACAGAAGCTCATGCCATGACTCCCATTAACGTAGAACAACTTGTCACTCTCCCTTTAGAGCAAATATTAAATGGCGCAACAGGTGTTGAAAGGGTTCGTTCAGCATCTGGACTAGGCTTATCGGTGATTAAAGTTGAATTCGCTTGGGGAAGTGACATATACAGAAACAGGCAAATAGTCGCAGAAAAACTTGTCTTAGCCAAAGATCGCTTACCAGATAATATTATTCCCATCATGGCTCCCATCTCTAGTGTAATGGGGCAAATTCAGATCATAGGCCTAAGAAGTAAAAATGATCATCTGAGTCAAGAAGAAATTCGTTCCATTGCTGATAACCGCTTAAAGTATGACTTATTAGCAATCCCTGGAGTTTCTAAGGTGATTGTTTCAGGTAGCTCCACAAAACAATTACAAGTTAAAGTTGATGCCTTAAAACTTCGGGCTTATGGAGTCACTATCAAGGATGTTGAAAATGCTATTCTGGAAAACAATCAAAATAGCAGTGGTGGTTTTATGGAATTAGGCACCAAATCTCCAGTTATTACAGTTACAGGGATGCTGAATAACAAAGATGAGTTGGCAAAAGCTGTCGTCAGTCATAACAAACATCGCCCCATTCGTATAAGCGATGTGGCCGCCATAGAGTTTGGCCCTTCTGCCATCAAGGTGGGAGAGTCTGGAATCAATGGTCATCCAGGTGTTTTACTCGTTATTATGAAACAACCCGAAGCGGACACTTTAAGTCTCACTCAAAATGTTAGCAAAAGCCTGATTCGATTAAATGATGCCCTTCCTGAAGGTATCGAGATTATATCTGATTTATTCAGGCAAGCTGATTTTATCCACCGAGCGATCGATAATGTCTTTGAAGCTGTAAGGGATGGAGGTCTTATGGTCATCATCATCCTCTTTATTTTTCTCATGAATTGGCGTGTCACTCTCATAACACTTACAGCCATCCCCATCTCCATTGCCATGACGGCATTAATTTTTTCTATTTTCGGTATATCGATTAATACCATGACCTTAGGTGGTCTAGCTGTTGCTATAGGGGCATTAGTTGATGATGCTATCGTAGATGTGGAGAATGTATTTAGGCGCTTGCGTCAGAATGCCCTCTTGGATTCAGACCAGAAGAAACATCCTTTGGTTGTAATTTACGAAGCATCTTCTGAAGTGAGACAAGCCATTGTTATTGGCACACTTCTTGTTATTATAGTTTATACCCCACTCTTCTTTCTAAGTGGGATGGAAGGTCAGCTATTCACTCCCATAGGCTATGCATATATTATAAGCGTAGGGTCTTCGTTGATTGTATCTCTCACACTGACACCTGCATTATCTTATTATCTGCTTCCAAATAATATTCAGTCGAATCACAAGAATGATAGCTTTGTCGTTTCGATGCTCAAAAAAGTAACATCACGCGTCATTAGATTTAGCGTCAATATGTCCACTCCTATATTAGCAGCTTTGCTGATAACAACAGGCATAGCATTTTATATTTTGGCCAACACAGGGACGAGTTTCCTCCCACCCTTCAATGAAGGAGTCGTGCAAATCAATTTAGTTTTACCGCCTGAAACTGGCCTAAAAACATCCAATGAATACGGTCGCCGATTAGAAAAATTACTGATTCAAATTCCAGGGGTGCAGCATGTTACGAGGCGAACTGGACGAGCTGAAGGTGACGAGCACGCTGAAAGTGTCAACAATAGTGAAGCGATTATTACCTTTGACAATAATTCTGATCGTTCCCGAGACGAAATTTTAAGTGAAATACGTACTGAAATCTCTGCGGAATTCCCCGGTGTTGCATTTGCAGTGGACCAACCATTGGCTCATCTTCTCAGCGCTATGCTGTCTGGGATTAAAGCTCAAGTTGCTATCAAGATTTCTGGACCAGACCTAAATATGCTGAGAAATCTAGCTCAAGAGACAGAAGGGCTCATTAAAAATATTCCTGGAATCAAAGACCTGATGGTTGAACCACAAGTCTTGATTCCTAATATTTCAATAGAACCTAAAAGGGAAATGCTTGCACGTCATGGTCTATCTGTGGATGATGTCGGCCAAACAATTGAACTTTCTTTGGGGGGAGAACGCATCTCACGTTTTGTGCAAGGTCGCTTTAGTTATCCCATAACACTTAGTTTGCAAGAAGATCAGCGAAAATCATTAAATGATATTCGAAATTTATATCTCAAAAAGCCCGACGATACATTAATTAGATTAGAAGATGTAGCAAGAGTCATCATGAACTTGGAGAACAATAATATTAAACACGAAAATATGAGTCGGCGCATTGTTGTACAAAATAACATTCAAGGCCGGTCATTAGGGGAAGTTGTCTCTGATATAGAAAAATCTCTCCTACCTCTTAAAGAAAAACTCAATGACTTAACTGGATATTCTATCCATATTAGCGGCCAGTTTGAAGCCCAACAAGCAGCGACAAAAAAAATACTGCTTTTGAGTTTACTTTCAGTAGCTTGTATGGTGATGATTCTCTACCTTCACTTTAAATCCTTAAATCTTAGTTTCCAAGTGCTAGCTAGCATTCCCATGTCTTTTATCGGTGCCGTGATTTATATTTATCTCAGCGAGCAGGTTCTTTCTGTGGCAAGTCTTGTTGGTCTCATTTCATTAGGAGGCATCGCTTCAAGAAATGCAATTTTGCTAATAGATCACTACATTTACTTATTGAAGGTTGAAAAGATGCCTTTCTCTGTCGAGCTGATTATTAAAGCTGGTCAGGAAAGAATGGTCCCCGTAATGATGACAGCTCTCACAAGTGGCATTGCTCTTATTCCCTTAGCATTATCACCAGGGGAACCAGGCAAAGAAATCCTTTACCCCGTAGCGACAGTTATTATAGGTGGACTCATCTCCAGTACTTTACTGGATTTTATCGTTCGCCCTGCTTTATTTTATGTTTTTGGAAAAAATGCCATAAACTTAAATCATCAAGATGAGCAGCAAAATCCCGAAGAATCTTTTTTTACTCCTATTCAAAAGGAAATCTGATGAGATGGAAGCAATAGATCCTTTTTTTTCGAGCTAAGCAAGGCTTTTCTTAGAGTCTACAAAAAAGAAATCCACCACTAATTGTGAATTAGCAGGAGTTTATAAAATTATCAAAGGCAGGCAAGAGCTTATTCTTTTGAGTCTGAATGGTCACTTTATGAGAAAACAACTTAGCTTAATAGTGTTTTTAATAGCATACAGCCTATTTTTAACTTGCCCATCCAGTCATGCCGATGAAATCAGAATAGCTGCAGCGAGTAACTTTTCTATCGCTCTAGAAGCTCTAATACGCAAATACTCTCTTAAAAATCATAAAAAAGTTCTGGTAAGTTCAGGCTCCACGGGCAAACATTATGCCCAAATTCGCAATGGAGCGCCATTTGATATTTTTTTAGCAGCAGACAAGGCCAGGCCTCTCTTGCTTGAAAAAGAAGGCCACATCATTAAAGGAACTCGCTTCACATACGCTAAGGGAAAACTTGCTTTATGGAGCCTTGAGGGTAATTATGTTGATAAAAATGGAGCCATTTTAAAAAAGAAAGACTTCCGACATTTGGCCATTGCGAACCCGAAATTAGCACCTTATGGCACTGCTGCAGAAGAAACTTTAACAAAAATGGGCTTATGGAATGAACTAAAGCCCTTTTTTGTCAGAGGAGAAAATATTGGTCAAACTTTCCAATTTGTCAAAAGTGGCAATGCTAAACTAGGCTTTATAGCTTTGTCTCAAATTAACACCTGTGCTTGCACACAACCAGGCTCTTATTGGCTTGTTCCTCAAGAATTATATACCCCCATAGAGCAGCAGGCTGTCTTGCTGAAAGACTCACCTCTTGGTCGAGATTTCCTCAAGTTTCTGCAAAGCAAAGAAGGTAAAGCCATTATTAAAGCTTACGGGTATGATACGAGCAAATGATTGGTGCTGAAGATTTAAATGCTCTTTCCATCACTCTGCAATTAGCAGCCTATACTGTTCTTATTTTATTGATATTAGGCACACCTCTAGCTTGGTGGTTAGCTAGGTCGACCTGGAAGTATAAATTTCTTATTGAATCCCTCGTTGCTTTACCACTAATCCTTCCACCAACTGTTTTAGGCTTCTATTTATTAATATCTTTGGGGCCGTATGGGCCCATAGGCAAAATGACCACTTACTTTTTTGGTCATTCCCTCGCATTTTCTTTTACGGGGCTTATTATTGGTTCTGTTATTTACTCACTCCCATTTGTGGTGCAACCCTTACAAAATGCTTTTATCGCAGTTGGTTCCCGTCCCATGGAGGTTGCTGCAACACTTGGTGCCTCTCCTATAGACCGTTTTTTCACTGTGGCTGTACCTCTTGCCTTACCAGGTTTTTTATCGGCTATCGTCTTAGGATTTGCTCATACCATTGGTGAATTTGGCGTTGTTCTCATGCTTGGAGGTAATATCCCCGGGAAGACACAGGTGATTTCAATCGCCATCTACGATCATGTTGAAAGCTTAGAATATGAACAGGCTCACTGGCTCTCGGGTGGTTTAGTGCTAATGTCTTTTATTATGCTAGTCATTGTCTATGGCATTAATCGTCGCTTTAAGAAATTATAATGACCATAGAAGCTAAGTTTTTTATTCGCAGAGATGACTTCACCTTGGATGTTGATTTCAGTATCCCATCTCGAGGAGTAACGGCAATATTTGGGCCATCAGGCTGTGGAAAAACGACCTTATTAAGAGCCATGGCAGGTTTGGACTTTCACCCCAAATGCACTCTTAAAATTGGCGATAAAGTATGGCAAGAGGGTAAAAAGTTCACTCCTCCCCACAAAAGGTCTCTTGGCTATGTCTTTCAAGAAGCAAGTTTATTCCCTCACCTCAGTGCAAGAGCAAATTTACTTTATGGATTAAAACGTACAAATACCAAAGACAGAAAAGTTTCCATGACACGAGTCATTGATCTCCTAGGCATAGAGAGTTTACTGGACCGTAAACCTAACCAGTTATCTGGTGGTGAAAGACAAAGAGTCGCCATAGCGAGAGCTTTAGCTGTGAGTCCACAAATGCTTTTAATGGATGAGCCCTTGGCTGCCTTGGACCTAAAAAAGAAGAAAGATATATTGCCTTACTTGGAGTCTTTGCATACCGAGCTAGATATACCTATTGTGTACGTTAGCCACTCCCCCGACGAGGTCGCAAGATTAGCAGATCATCTCGTATTGCTAGAAAATGGCAAAGTAACATCCTCTGGTTCTATTAATGATATGCTGACACGCTTAGATTTATCCATTTCACATAATAATGAAGCAGAGTCCTTAATCCAAGCCAAAGTTAAAGAGCATGATACTAAATACAATTTATCTATCCTCCAGGCTGGTAGCGTCCTTTTATATACATCATTAAAAGAGATTCCTATTGGCAACACCATTAGGGTCAGAATCCCCGCCCGTAATGTGAGCATTAGTTTAAAAGAATCTCATGACACAAGCATTCTGAATAGTTTTCCAGCCAAAATTGATCATATAATTAGTGACAACAAGACTTACTGTACAGTTAAATTAATAGTTGATGAGATGCCCTTTCTAGCGCGAATCACTCATAAGTCTGTTGATAATCTCAAATTATCAGAAGGCATGGAAGTCTACGCTGATATCAAAAGTATCACCTTGCTATCCTAATAATTATGTATTTATTATTTGAGTGCAACCTGAGTAAATGATCAATAATAAAATAGCCTTCAGTGATTAACACTGAAGGCCAATAATCATTATAAATCTTTCATCAAATCTGATGGGTCAAAGGCATCGGTCGATTGTCTATCAGAAGATGACTGGCTTTGACTTTGCTGTAATTGATCTCTCTTTATCTGTGCGACGTTTTCTAAGTCCTCTAGATCTTTAGAGAACAAACTAATAAACTCCTCGTAAGCTTCACATTCTAATTTAATTTTTTCAAGTTCTGACTTATATTCTTTTAGAACGCTTCTAGCTTTTTCAATGAGGTCATCTCGATCTTTATTTATGGCTAATTCTTCATTACCCAGCCACATAGTAACCTTTCCCTCAATGACCTTCTTGTGATGAACACTCCGCTCCGCTTCTTTCCTCCATGTACGAATTTGCCTTCTACCATCAACCAAAAATTGGTCGATCTCTCGAATCCTAACTTCCATTAAATATTCTGGAATATTAGCTTCTTTGTGTCTTTTACACTCAGATCTTACAAGTTGAAATGCTTGTTTAGCGTAGTTCATGGCCCGCTCCGGGCTTACTTAACTTTAGCTTTAAGAGCTTCAAGTTCGTCGTCGATTGCTGTTTTCTTGGTCAATTCAGCAAACTCTTTCTCAATGCTATCTTCTTGTAATTCTTCACGAGCTTCGATCGCAACAAGATCTTTATCAATCTTCTCTTCCATTTTGGCAAACATTTCATCTGCATTATTCATGGTTGAAAAAGCTCCTTTAACTGAGTTGAGTGATGAATTGAATTTATTGCTATCTTCGTTGATTTTCTTACGGCTTTCGGCTGCTTTTTTCTGATTGATTAAGTGACCAGCTTTATCTCTAGCCTCTGCCAATTGCTCTTTAACCGTCTGATATTCTTCTTTCATTCGATTGGCTAATTTATTAGCATCGGCAGCTTGCTTTTCAAAGATACTCACATTTTTCTCGATGCTATTCTTTTTCATCAAAGCTTTTCTAGCTAAGTCTTCGTTGCCACTGGCCAAAGCTTGCTCAGCACGAGTTTGCCATTCACCTTTCTCTTGCACAGCTTTATCATATTTTCTCATGGCTAACTTGGCTGCAGCCAAGGCTGAAGCCGTACTTTCTTCTAGTTCAGTAACAGAATTCTCCATGTTTCGGATCATTTGATTGACCATTTTTTCAGGGTCTTCTGCCTTATCCAGAATGTCGTTAACACCAGCAGTCATTATGTTTCCGATACGACTAAATATTCCCATTATTTGTATTCTCCAGTAAGTTTAATTGATGAATTTTATATAGTAAGTTGCGTGCCGAATCACATAAATATATATATTTCAACAACATATGGTATTCATTATTCTTTTAAGATGATCACAGCTATAGTCCAAGAATAAAAATTGGTTTATTTCACCAATATTTAATAGAGAAATTATCGATTTGGTTTTTTTCACCAATTTAAAGAAAAATATTCTGGTTACATTGTTTAATTAAGTATATTTTGGTTTTTTTAACCAATTCATGTAATCATCTGGATTCAGGTATTCTCATCTACATGAGCCCATTTATCAATCATTTCAAGAATGGCTTCTTTTTTATAAGGCTTTGAAAGATAATCATTCATGCCAACTTCATAACATTTTTCTTTATCTTCCACCAATGCATTAGCTGTGACAGCAATAATAGGCAAGTCCTTCCCCTGCTCCATCTCACGAATCACTTTCGTAGCTTCATAGCCATCCATTACAGGCATTTGCAAATCCATAAACACAAGCTGAAAATCACCAGACTTAATCCTACTCACTCCATCTTCCCCATTCACGGCTATCTCACAATGGTAGCCTGCTCTAGAGACAATTTTTTCTAATAAACGCTGATTGATAGTATTATCTTCAACGACAAGTATATTTAAGTCGTGATCATTCTCTTCAACAATATCAATTGGAATATCAATATTATCAGCTTGCTGAAATGGTGATTTTTTTGTTAGCATATTCAAAGCATCATAAAGAATATCTCCAAATACGACTCGAGTAAATGGGGACCTTAAGTAAAAATATGATTGATTTTGAGCACTAATCTCGAATTCAGATGCAGAAAAACCAACCATGATTTTTGGTAGTTCCAGTTTATCGAGAATATTGAATAATTGCCCTAAATCATCTTTATAACTATTCTTAAGTAAGCATTCTGTTACAATTAAGGCGTCATAGTCATGGGATGACAAGGCTTCGCCTAATTCAGTAACATCATGCACATTGTCAAAATCAACCTTCCAATCTCTGAAGTAAGAGCGAAAAACCCCTAGGAAACCTTCGCATATAGAACAAACGAGAATGCGTTTCTTTTTCAGAAATGATGAATCAAACACGTCTACTCTTGTAGCCTTCACATCGTAAAGTAAGTTCATTTCCACCCAAAAATTACTCCCTTTCTCCTCAATGCTCGTAACGCCAATTTTACCCCCCATTAAAGTCACCAAACGTTTGCTAATGGCAAGGCCCAAGCCTGTTCCACCAAAGCGCCTTGTCATAGATGAATCCAATTGATTAAAATCATTAAAAAGCTCTTTTTGTTTCAATTCAGAAATTCCAATACCCGTATCCCTCACCTCTATACGAAAGGTACACCCTACATCGTCCTCATTAACTAACATCGTATGAACTGATACGCTGCCCGTTTGTGTAAACTTTAAAGCATTGCCAAGTAAATTCGTTAATACTTGTCTTAAACGACCAGAATCACCGATCAAAGGCCTTGTTAAGTTTGATGAATAGTAGGAAACCAACTCCAGTCCTTCACGACTCTGCATTGAAGCTGAAAAGAAGTTTATTACATTCGTAAGTACATCTTCTAAACTAAAAGGGATTTCCTCCAATACCATTCTGCCGGCTTCGATCTTTGAGAAATCGAGTATATCACTTATAATAGTTAACAGAGACTCCCCTGATTGTGAGATTGTTTTTACATAATCCAATTGCTCCGGATTAAGTTGAGTTTCAGCTAATAACTGAGAAATACCTATGACACCATTCATAGGTGTGCGTAACTCGTGACTCATCGTGGAAAGGAAGTCAGTTTTAGCTCTAGAAGCATCTTCGGCTTCTCGCGTTCTTTCAACTAAAGCTTCTTGATTTTCAAGAACTTCGCGGCGAAGTTGCT